>NZ_RZQE01000114.1:0-14330 GCF_004022955.1 Mesorhizobium sp. M7A.F.Ca.US.002.01.1.1
CGGTCAGCGTTCCGGTCTTGTCGGTGCAAAGGACCGTTGCCGAGCCAAGCGTCTCGATCGCTGCTGCACGACGCGTGAGCACGCGCGCCTGCGAGATGCGCCATGCGCCCATGGCCATGAAGATTGTCAGCACCATGGGAAATTCCTCGGGCAGCATCGACATGCCAAGCGCAATACCGGCCAACACCGCATCGAGCCATCCGCCACGCAGCAGGCCATAAAGCACGACCACGAGAACACTGACCGCGCCGCCGACCAGCGCGAAGATGCCGACAAGGCGTTTTGTCTGTCGCTGCAGGCGGGGTGCTTCGGTCTCCATTGTGCTAAGCGATTGCCCGATCGCACCGATTTGGCTTAGCGGCCCGGTTGCCAGAACTTCGCCGATGCCTGAACCGCGAACGACGAGTGATCCAGAAAATGCGAAAGGCAGATCGTCACCCCCCGGCCTGCGTTCGGCTGACAGATCGCCTTTCCCGGCAGCAATCTTTCGCACCGGCACGGATTCTCCTGTCAGCAAGGACTCATCGGTCTGGATATCCCGACTCTGGATGAGCAAGATATCGGCCGGAATCCGATCCCCCTCGCCCAGCACGACCGTATCGCCGCGCACCACCTCGCGACCCGCAATCCGCTTGCGTTCGCCATTGCGTATTACCAGGGCGCGCGGACTTGTCAGGTCGCGCAACGCCTCGAGAACACGCTCCGTCCGCGCCTCCTGAACGATGGTAATCCCCACCGACAAGGTGGCAAATGCGAGCAGTATCAACGCCTCCTGAAGATCGCCAAGCAGCAGGTAAACGCAGCCTCCACCCAACAGCAGGGCAAGCATCGGCTCGCGCACGACCTCGATAGCAATTCGCAAGGGCGTCCGTCGGTTGGACCTGGGCAACTCGTTGAACCCTTCGGTGACAAGCCTAGCCTGTGCCTCGGCTTCGCTGAGGCCGGTCAAGGCGATGGTCGATGAGGTGGCTTGAGACATTTTGGCTTTCTTCCATCACCAGCGCACTGTTTGGGTGCGCCGTCAGGCTCCGTCACGTGCTCAGATGCTACTGTCGCCGGTGTCGAGCGCCCTGCGCATGCGCCTAATGACCGCTGCGCGACTCCTCTCGTCGGCCGCGACGCTGACCGCCTCGTTTACGTCGAGGAGAAGCTTTGAAAGGTCATTGTGCCAGTCGAGGCGGGCAATCTTTTCCGGCTTCAGACGGCGGGGCTCGTTGACCTCGACCGGCAAACTGCGACCGGGGGTCAATTGGAAAGAATCGTCCAGCTTCGGGATGATGATCTTGTCGTCGGGTATCAGTCCTGAAAGCCTTCCACGCAGACCGCCGAGTCCAGCCTCCTCTCCATGCGTCAGGAACACCTGCTGTTTCACCGGAGTTCGGGCCTTGAGCCAGGCGACCAGTTCGCTGGCGTCGGCGTGGCCGGAATAGAGGTCGAACAGGCTGATACGTGCCTTGACCTCGACTTCCTCACCCTGGATGCGCACACGCTGCGCGCCGTCGAGCAGGATCCTGCCAAGCGACCCTTGGGCCTGATATCCGGCCATCATCACCGTGGCGTTCCTGCGCCAGAGATTGGCCTTGAGATGATGGCGGATACGCCCTGCGTCGCACATGCCGCTGGCGGCGATCACCACGAAGAAGCCGCTCAGGCGGTTGATCGCCTTGCTCTGTTCCACCGTCTCGGTGAAGCGCAGCTCCTTCGAGTTCAGGGCCTGGCGTAGCACGTCGCCCTGTTCGATCTCGTTGGCGTGCCGCTCGAAAATCGCACTGGCGCGTGTCGCCAGCGGCGAATCTACGAAGACCGGAGCTGGCGGCACTTCCCCCGCTTGCATGAGCAAATACAGGTCGACCAGCAGTTCTTGTGTCCTTTCAACAGCGAAGGACGGAATGACAAGGGCCCCCCCGGCTTCCGCGGCACCGCGTACGATGTCACCGAGCTGGGATCGCCGCTTTTCGGGCGAAACGTCCGGGCGGTCGCGGTCGCCATAGGTCGACTCGCAGATCAGATAGTCAACGCCTGCCGGCCCCTCGGGATCGGTCTGAAGCAGCTTGTGGCCTGGACCGATGTCGCCCGAAAACATGATCCGCAACGGCGCATCGTCTCGGTCGATCTCGAGCTCAACCGATGCCGAACCTAGCAGGTGGCCAGCGTTCCAGAAGCGGGCGCGAAGGTCTTCGGCGATCGTGGTCCATTCGCCATAGTCCAAAGCCCGGAACAAGGTCATGCACGCGGCAGCATCCAGCTGACTGTAGATCGGCTCGACGGGCGGGCGACCGCGCTGCGCGTTGCGACGGTTCAGGTGCTCGACCTCCATTTCCTGGATGTGCGCCGAATCCGGCAGCATGACCGAGCAGAGATCGACGGAGGCGCGCGTCGTATGGATGGGGCCAGAAAAGCCCTGTCTGACCAGTTTCGGCAAAAGGCCGCTGTGATCGATATGCGCGTGCGTCAGGATGACAGCATCAATCGCATCCGGTGGAAACGGGAACGCACCGTAGTTCAATTCCCGTTCGGACTTCGACCCCTGGAACAGGCCACAGTCGATGAGGATGCGCGAATGCAGCGTCTCGATCTCATAGCATGAGCCGGTGACGCCATGGGCTGCGCCGTGGAAACGCAGGATAGGATCCTTGTCGCCTCTCATCTCGCCCGACCTAATGCGACAGCAGGACAGGCAGGCGCAGATCCGCGAGAATGCCTTCGGTGGCGCCGCCAAGCACGAAGTCCCTGACGCGGGAGTGGCCGTATCCGCCCATGACAAGCAGATTGCCGCCGATCTTCAGCGCATGCTCCTGAAGGGCTGTTCCGATTGAACTGTCCCCTGCCTGGATGGAGACAGCCTCGGCCGCAAGACCGCGCGTTCTCAAGCCCAGCGCAAGGCGTTGGCCGATGCCCTGCCCAGGAAGCGGCTTTTCGTCGGTCACGGTCAAAACGGTGATCGTCGAGGCACGTTCAAGAAACGCCCGCGCGTCGGCAACAGCCCGTGCGGCTACCCGGCTGCCGTCCCACGCGATAACGACATGTCCAAGCACCCCGACGTCCGTGGAGTCGGGAAGAAGCAGGGTCGGTCGACCCGAGCCGAACAGTATCGCCTCGGCTAGCATCCGCGCCGTCTGATTGTCCGGCGCCCAGCCGACCAGACAGACATCGAAATAGCGGGAGTGCTTCGCGGCAACATCGCCCATCAAGGCCGGTGGTGCAGCCAACTCCTGCGTGCTGAGGGTCACACCGGCGCGCGCGGCCTCTTGGTTAATTGCCTCGAGCAGAGCTTTACCGCGCTTGTGACTGGTCGCCTCGGCCTCTTGTATCTTGTAGGGAAGGTCCAGCAAATAATTTGAGAGCGCGTTCGAAACGTCGGGAATGTCGACGTCGACGGCAACGGCGTGCAGCGCCGCGTCGATTTTCTTGACGACAGCGACCGCGTTCGCCGCGATTTTCGCGGAGTTCGCGTCTGGGTAGGTTGCCAGGGACAGAGATGCCATCACTTTCATCAGGATCGCCTCCATGCTGCAAAGGCCGAATGGCCATTGTTCGCAACATCTTGTAGTCACAATGGACGCGACCAGCTTTGACCCATCGCAAATGCGACCCCTCCATAGCGAGTTCGTAATTCGCAGCTTCATCTCGGGGAGTTCGAAGGGATTCGAGTTTCTGACCCCGTAGTTAGATGGCAAAAATCGCTCAGGCGTAGGAACGCAGCCCGAACTGGCGGTTCAATGAGCGGGGGAAAGGCGGTAGCGCTCTTCCGCCTCGAACCCCCGATCTTGAGCGGACGCCTCCATGATCAAGTCTGTCCCACGGCCTAGCCGGACGTGCCAATCTCAGCACGTGTAATTCTGCTGGAGGAGTAAGACAGAAAATTCGAAAAGCTTCCAAGAACCCCAGTCGAAACCGAATTGTAGAACCATTCAACGGCCTCTTGTGGGGCCGGTAGCGGATTGTTGGCTTCTGGGTTCTAGCTCTAGGTGAGCGGACAATGCTGTGCTCGACCGCCATCAGCGCTTACGGACATGCTGTAGTTCGTCCAAGCCCCGAAGATCCTAGCGCCGCCCCCTCCGTGCTGGGGCTATTGGTTTCGTGGCCTGTCTCTAGACTGGAAAGATACGACATTGTGGCCGCGCTTGCGAATTTCCATCTCGCGATAGATCAGAATCGTCATCGTCATCTCGGCGCTGCCTACGACTGACTTTCCTGGCATGGACTCCAATAGCGTTTCGAGCGTGTGGTCATCCATCGTTGCGAGATGGGCTTTGATCGCGTCTATCCCATCGCCAAGATCTGCAAGCAACCCTGCAGCTGTCTGCATCGTACCGCCTTTCATTTGGTCAATGCCGGAGTTCACACAGCGCATTACAGATTCTGCGCCCTTAACTGGAATCTCTCTGCTTGACTGCTTCTTCACCATTACGACGCACACCGCTTTGAGCCCGTTGAGAAGCAGGGTTGGAGGAGCCAGCATAGCAACGAGCCCGTTTAAAATCCGGCCAGAACGCCAAGCCTATCCAGAGCAGGCGCGAGCCCTTTCAACGGCACGGACAGGACTACGTCCTTCTGGTCGGTGCTTCTGACTTTGATCTTCAGCACCGAACCCGCTCGCAATGCGGCCACCGTTCCTTCATCGAGGGTGAGCGGCGCAATGCACCCGGCCGGCAAGCAGGTCGAGAAGCGCAGCGCCTCGAGCGGCTGGCTGTCGTCGATCTGCAATGTGGCGCCGGCGTCGAGCTGAAGGCCAAAAGGAAGCACGAGATTGCCGGCGAGCGTGGCGTCGCTGTTTCGCCTGAGTTCGACAGCCATCACCCGCTGTCCGTTCTGCTGCGTCTGTTGCTGAGAGACCGCGCACGCCACCGTTGACCCGCTGGTTTGACAGATCAGGTTCCAGTCCTGGTAGCTCTCCTGGAGTGACGTAGCGCCGCCCGGAAGGCCGCTCTTCTCCTGAGCAAATGCCGAAATCGCAAAACCCATCACGAGCAGCGCGGTCGGATCAGTGCAGAGGGCAAGGTGAAGCCGAGCCATGCGGCAAGACCACCTGCCAGGCCACCTGCCAGGCCACCACCTCTGAAGACTCCGAGGGCGAAGGCCACCTGGCTGGACGCCGGACCGGGAAGAAACTGGCAAAGTGCGACGAGATCGCCATACGCTTGCTCATCGAGCCATTTGCGACGCAACACCAGTTCGTTGCGATAGTAACCGAGATGCGCGATGGGGCCGCCAAACGAAGTAAGGCCAAGCCTGAGGAACACACGAAAGACTTCGCCCACGGACCCACGTTTCGGCGCTGCCACTTGTTGGTCCATTGCGTTGCCCATACGAAATCGCTTCTAATGAACTTGCCGGGGTCGTTTGAAAGGTGATCCATAATGACGCCAGCCAGTGTTCGGTACATTGTCAATGATGTCGCAATCTCCGTCGCCTTTTACACGCAGCACCTTGGGTTCACCATCGAGCAGGACGCACGGCCAGCTTTTGCGTCGGTGACCCGTGGTCCCCTGCGGCTGCTATTGAGTGGCGCTGCAAGCTCCGGCGCGCGGCCGATGCCCGACGGTCGCCGTCCGGTGCCCGGCGGATGGAACCGCATCCTGCTGCTTGTCGAAGATCTGAAAGCGGAAGTCGAACGGCTGAAAGGCGCCGGGTTGCCATTTCGCAACGAGACCATCAGCGGACTCGGTGGCTCGCAATCCTGTTAGAAGACCCGTCCGGGAAGGTAATCGAGTTGTTTCAACCCGCCGCTCACTGACAGGTTTCGCTAGGTCCGTGAGATGCCCTCAAACCGAATCAGCCGACTGCCGCTGGCGAATTGGCGTATCGTGCGAAAGATGATCATCAATTGGCGCGCGGTGTTGTTGCGCAGCCTGCGGAAGCGCCATTGCAATCCGGTCTCGATAGTGATTGACCGCGCATATGCGCTTGAGCGCATGGCACGGGCGTCGGCGGCAACCTTGATCGGATCGTCGTAGAAGGCGCTGATCTTGTCGACGCCCATGCCGGGCGATTCGAGCCAGGCGGGGATGTGGATAGAGCACAGGCGATCAACATCGGTAAGCACCCGGTGGATGCCGTCACCTTGCGCGGGACATGTGGTGGAGAATGCGTCGCCGACGAAGAGGACGCCGTCGCGGCGGTGGCCCGTGGTGGTCGTGAGGCTGACCTGTCTGACTTCTACCGGGCTGGCGACGGCGAAGTTTCCGCATTGCGCTGATATCTCCGGCATCAAGTGCAAAAGCATTTGTTGCGGATCCGCGCGAAACGCTTGCGTCCACGGATCCGCAACAGTCCTGTAAACAAACATGTTTGCCCGCATTCGGTCGCCGATCCGGAAGATGGTCAGGAACGGGATGCGGTGGCCGAGGCGCCTTGGATAAAACGTGAGGGAACGAGAGCCGAACTCCTGCGGGGCGATTGCAAGGTCGAATCCGATCGATAGCGAATGCGCCTTTGAATGCTCGACGCGCTCTACGCCGACGGCGCGCCGCACCGCTTCGCTGTAGCCGGTGGCCACCACCAGCAGGCGGGCGTCGATGACGAACCCGTCGGCCAGCACAACACGCTGCCTATCCGGCCCGGTCGAGACGTCGGCGACCTTGCCCACCGTCAGCGGCAGTTCAGGCGGCATGGCATGGCGTAAACCGTTGACCAAGGGGCCGTAGGAAAAAGCGAACTCCGATCCCTGCTTACGCTGAAAGAGCTGTCCAAAGCGGTAGACATGAGTTTCGGGCGACGGAGTGACGAGCGGCCGGATGATGGGACCGAGGCCGAGCTTCTCGAACAGTCGCATCTGCTCCAATCGGGTTTTCTCAGCCCTGAATTCGTCGTGATGCACGCGGTGCGGATCGATCAATGCGACCTTGCGTCCGGCGCTGTTCAGCACCAAGGCCAAGCTCGTTCCGGCAAGTCCGGCGCCTACTATCGCTACGTCGACTGTCGACGGCTTGGCGTTTTTGGCGGGGGTTTGAAGGTCCTTCTGGCTACTCGTCATGCTCTCCGGGACTCCGCCCGAGTATCTTTCTGGGCACCATCAACCTCAATCGCGTGAGGCGGCTATCCATGTTTACTCAGTCTGCCGCTACTCTCTTCCAGGGGCGGCGAGACCGCCAAGCCATCGATAAACTTCAGTCCGCTTCCTCATTGAGCGTTGCAGCTTGCGTCCACAAATTAGCGCTCCTTGATTTAAGATCGTCTCAACGTCCTGCTTCATTCAAGACTGACACCGCGGTGGCGCGCGGTCGCCGGAATGTCTGCTCTCAAGAAGGGGCAAAGATGATCTCTACGGCCGATATGAGGCGCGAAGCTGCCGTTCAAACATGATACCTGGAAGACGTGCCGTCGCGCTATCGGGCGCAACGTGGCAGGGGTTCGACCGCTTCCAGAGCTATGCAAAGCCGAATCTAATATCCTACTTTGTCCATGAGCACCCTTATGCTCTTCGCGACACAAGGCGGCTCTGCGAGTCCCGAGTATGCCACGCTGCTCAGTGGCTTTGGTGGGGCCATCCTTGGGTCGGGGCTTAGCGCCTGGGTATCATTTGTCCTAGCCAAGAGAACTTCCGCCGAATGCTAGCACGCGACGAAGAAAATCGCAGCGGCGAGCAGAAGGCATATGCTCTCCGGCTGATGGTCAAAGCCTCTCTGGTGATGAGTGATCTTGGAGCGACCGAGTTTTCAAGAATCAATCGCTGTCAGAGGCAAACGAAAGAGGCTTGACGGCGGAGCCTGTCTGGAAGCGGGTGCTCCCGATCGTCGGTAGCTATCAGATCTTCGAAATTGACGCGGCGGAATTGTCCCCGCTGATCGCGGCAAGACAACGATCTGATGGGTGACTCAATCACTTTGTTTATGCAGCACCGGAATTTGGTGGAAGTCGTGAAGACGTATGGTGAGTTGCGCCAGAGGGTCAAAGAAATAGCGCCAGATCATTTGACGTCGCACGAAGGGGTGGTGACCACAGCTCTGACGGAAGCGCAGCGAGCCAAATTGATGCCCTACGAAATAGAACTCGATAGCCTGATAGCTAATATTCGTTCTATGTTGCCGCCGCTGATCAAAATGGCGCGGGCGGTGACCTTTGGTATCGGACCGGCCATGCGAGAACATTTTGGCGACTCGGACTTCCCGCAATTTGCACCAAAGGAAACGAAGTAGAGTCAGCCCGCCACCTCTCGTGGGTGCCAGTGGTAAAGTCGCGGCATGCGCGCGCGGGGAGGACACGTCAATGCACGGGGACGAGCGACGGCAACTTGTTCGGGATTTTCTGGCTAGGCATAAGCTCGGGGCTATCAGCACCGTGCATCCGGACGGGTCTCCAGAGGCAGCCGTCATACAGGTGACGTTGGGCGACGACCTCAACATCGTGTTCGACAGCTTTCCCGGAAGTCGGAAGCTGGCAAATATCAAACGAGACAGCCGGATCGCCATGGTGATCGGCTGGGATGAAAATGTCACGGTTCAAATCGAAGGCCGGGCCCGACCTGCCAAGGCTAACGAATTACAGCGGTTGAGAGATGTCCACGTTGCCAACTGTCCGCTTGAAGCGGAGTTTCTAAAGCAAGGAGCACAACTTTTTACGATTTCGCCTCGATGGATTCGCTATTCCGATTTCAGAGGCGAGCCGATGGTTTTTGAGCTGTCCGGCAACTCGCTTGCGAAATAGGGATTAGCCCCGCCACCTCTCGGCAGCGGGCCGCCGCCAGGGCTGCCTGTGCAACAAAGGCCGTCGATCTGCGTTGAGGCTCGTCTCAGTGGAGCTTCGACAATGGATCCGGCAACCGCAGCAGTACTGCTTTTACTCTCTTGCAGCCCAGGCGAGGCTGTCGTCTGCAGGCCCATTGATGCCGCGCCGACCACATATGCGTCGCTTGACGTGTGTAAGGCATCTCTGAAAGACAGGCTCGCAGGTGCGCCAAATGGGGAAATCGTCGGACGATGTCATCCCCTCGACGAGACTGTCACCGGTTCCCTGCCCGCCGGGTACACCACCGTTGTTGTCACGCGCGGTGTTGGGAGCAACGCCGTCAGCAATAGCTACATCGTTCAACACAAAGAATAAGGCCCGCCACCTCTCGGCAGCGGGCCAATTCAACCGGATGTTGGATTTCAGGCGTTGCCCGCCGGGCGGTACGCCTTCATGTCCGCCGCCCCTTGGCGGTTCAGGTGTTCCCTCACCGGCTTAAGGATAGACGTTGGATGGGTCGGCGTCATGTGCACAGATCGCCAGCCGTGCAACGGTCTAACTGCTTAGCGGCTCCTTTGGTTTTCTGCGCAACGGTCTTTCCCCTAACTGGATTTAGCTATCCCCCTACGGTTGGGTAGGGACTTCAGTCTCAATTGAGCAATCGCTAATATGCCTATAACTTAGGCAGCGCGGGGGACGATCCCTAAGAGCTATCCCGCAATGGCCGGTGCGGCCCACGCTTTCCAACCTAAGCGTCCCCGCACCGGCCATTCTTTTGAGTCTACGGCTGGGTAGCGCCTAGCGGCTCGCTTTTGGCCTTGATTTGTTCTGGCCGTTGCAACTAGGCGCAATCCCGCAGTAGCGGAGCCGCGCAAAGTCCTCGCTAGTTTCATCTTACGTTCCTGTCCGACTGCCGATAATCGCCACCAAAGCACAAACCCTTGGAAGGGGCAGCCCTGGGGGCGGTAGTCGGCACGATCAGGCAGACCAAAAGCGGGTTGAGCGACCGTGCCGACCATAGCTGGGCACGAGGGTGGGCCTAATGTCCAGGCTCCATATGCTACCGGTACACTGGTCTTGCTACAACTACGCCTGATGGCCTATGTCGCGCTTGAAAATCGAAGTCGCATGGCGATCTGGACGCTACGCAAACCGCACTGCCTAGAATCCTAAAGGGAACTCACCTTCAAGTGGCACATTGACCCTCTGAGCGGTCGATTCAAAAGGATGTAGCCGCTTACACAGGGTCCGCCGCCGGCGCCCCAATAGGCGGCGGGCTCACCCTCAGTGGCTTTCAACGTAGAGCAAGAAGCCCGCCTCGCCTCATTCACGGCGAAATGGTTAGCAGGCGTAACCACATCGAAGGCTCGCCAAAGGACCTCTTCTATACTCGTGGGAGTCGAATCCACGAGCGGAATGCGCACCGGCCAGCCGTTGACCATCTGGAAGACACCACCGACGTCCTTGGACCACGCCAAGGCGCGTCTAACGACAAGAGGCGCATAGGTCGCGATGACCACATGGGGCTGCCTGTAGTATGTGGAGGTCATTACACGTTCGACATACTTGCGCTGCCAGTTCGGGTGAAGGCTCCTCGGGTTCGTCGATGAGGAAAACAGGCTAATGGCCTCGCTCCGCGGTGCTTAGGAACACCAGCGATGAAATCAGTGACAATTCGCCTGAGCTGGCGTCTTGCAATTCGATCATCAGCCCATCTCGGCGCTCGAGATGTACCTGGATCGGCTCGCGTAGAAAATCGTGCTGCCGAAGCCAGCGCTCGTCTGAGCACTGCTTAGAAATCGCGACCTAAGGATCGCGAGTTACGGGAATGGCTGGATGGCCAGCTTTAGTGGGAGAGGCTGTCGTAGAAGGCGATGAGGCGTTTGCCGCAGGCGTTCTTCTCGCTCTCCGGTTCCTTTAGCTCGGCGGTTCCGGCACGCCATTGGCGTGGTTCCCGTTTTGAACAGGCAGAAGTGCGGCAGGTCTACCACCGAGACTGGCACCACCGCCCGCACCGCCGGCGGTGGGAAAAGGCAATGACATTGGCCATGAATGTCGGCATCACCACCACCGTCCAAGCCGATACTAGGTACATTAGCGTGTACTAACACTCTGCTTTGGGTTAGATTGCAGATCAATTTGTAAGGTCGAGACGAGCAGCCTCAGGGAGGATGCAATGGTTAAGCCGGGATGCAAATGGATGCTATGGGGTTCGTGCGCCCTTTGGCTTCTGACCCTGCCCGCGCAAGCGAGCAGCTTGGGTGATCTGGTCAAGAATGGCGACTTGCCAGCGGTCACTGCCGCCTTGGACAAGGGCCTCGATGTCAACGAAATCGACGGCGTTACGGCACTTTACATCGCCTCAGAAGTCGGGAATGTCGAGTTGGCAGCGCTACTGATCAGGCATGGGGCAGACGTCAACCTACCTGTCAGCTGGCAGCGAACGCCGCTCTACGCCGCCAACAAGGGCGGCCATGCTGACATCGTCAAGCTGCTGCTAGACAACGGGGCCGACCCAAATCGGGTGACGAAAGCGCAGACGCCGCTTCACGTTGCTGCCGAAAATGGCTGCCTCCCATGCGTCGTCCATCTTATAGAAGTCGGAGCAGATGTTAACGCGCTGACATCGAATGGAAGTCCCCCGGTACATCTGGCCAAGGTCGCAGGGCACGAGGACGTCGCAGCCTATTTGCGCAGTCATGGCGCCGCAAAACCGGCCATCGCGCCGATTTCACCACGGCTTGCCTCAGCAAACGCTCAATCGGGCAAAGTAATATACGACAGCACCTGCGTGGCCTGTCATCTTTCGCCGGGCGTCAGGGTACCCAAAAAGGTCAGTCTGTGGAGCATCGTTGGGCGCCAGAAGGGTTCACAAGCGGATGTCCAGTATTCATCTGCTATGAAGGACGCTGGTGGTAATTGGAGCTTTGAGGAACTCAATCTCTTCATCTCGAATCCCGCGCTCGCGTTGCCCGGCACGGAGATGTCTTTCCCGGGATTGAAGGACGAGAACAAGCGGGCCGACCTCATTGCCTACCTTCGGACTTTGAGTGATGCACCGCTGCCGCTTCCTTGAGCGCTGTTGTTGGTGGGTAATTTTGGTGCCGAATTGACCTGCAGTGAGCACGCCGAGGCAAGATTATTATCTCACGGCTTCGTTTCTCGCGCGCCGTGAGCGCTGAGGCGGCTGGACCCTGATCGGAACATTCTTGGCAATGTTATGTAACCAGATCCTTTAGTCCAGTTATCAACACTACTAGCAAAGTCCCTACCACGAAGGCCAGTCCATGAAGAAGCGTATCCCCCTCAGCCAGTTCATCCCACCCCGACCAGCCGCGCAAGCATTTCGACCGTTGAAGCTTCGCGAACTGGCGGAATCGATCCGCGAGCGCGGCCTTATCCAGACCATCACGGTTCGCCCGGTCGGCGGCAAATTCATGATCGTTGGTGGTGAGCGCCGCTGGCGCGCTCACCAGATGATCGAGGCGGCCGACATTCTCTGCGAGGTTCGTCAAGATCGACGACAATGAAATGGCGCTGCAGGCGAGCGTGGAAAACTTCGCCCGCGGCGGCATGGTGATCATGGACCGTGTCAAAGGTCGGCTTCTCCGTTCCGATCGACCCCGATGATTTCTGATGATCTCTGATCAAGGGCGTTGTTTGGCTTAAGAAGCTTTGTGCTTTGCTGACGGCGCCGAACCGGTCTGGGGACACTTCTCTCATTGGTGTAGTCAAGGACTGGATAGCCGAAAGCCGTCGACTAACCGACGCGAACCGCTAGCCGCCCGTTGTCGGCGGCTCCGTGGTGGAACGAAAAGAATAGAAGCTGAATGTTCGCGTGCGGTTTTGCACGCGACATCTCACAACTTGCCGATTTCCTTAGGTATCTGCCTTATCACGCCGCTGCAATTCTTCCAAAAGCCGGCAGCGGCTGATTCTCTTCGATACGAGATATGGAGAGGTGCCATCCAGACCATTCCAGAACGACAGCAAGAGGCCGGCCGATCGCTTGGCCTGTCCAAAACCCGGATCATGATTTCCGTCCTTCTCCCGCAGGCTTTCAGTTGGCCCTGCCAGCGATCGGCGGCCAGAAGATCCTGCTCTTGAAGGGGACCGCATTGGCCGCCACAGTAGGCCGCGGTGTTCCAAGGAAAGGGCAAAACGCATAGAACTCGGCGCCCCGCAGAAAGGGTCAGAGCGGACCGTAGCGCAAACAGAGGCTCGTTAACCGGGAACCGTCTGAGCGCGAACGAGGTTGGCTGCACCCATCAAGACCGTGATTGTCGACTGCCGCGGCGCTTGGATAATTCCTGCTGGCGGTGGTGATCAAGTCTGGCTTCGGGTTTTCAAGAGACGGCTCGCTCAGCGATATTGATCGGGACCGAGCAGTGTCGGTTGAGGTAGCGGCCTTTCCGAAGGCACATCATGGTTTCCGCCGCGGCCTCAGCGCCACGCCTAGGATGCCACCTAGAAGTAGCCGAGGACGGATTTCACCTCGAGATATTCCAGCATGCCCTCAAGACCATATTCTCGTCCGTTTCCGGACTGCTTGAAACCGCCAAACGGGGCATGCGGATCCCAGGCCGGGTAGTTGAGATGGGCCACGGCGGTCCCTATGATTCCGGGCGAGGTCCCAATGACAGCTGAGGGGTTGCGGGCGAACGAGTTCTTGCCATAAGGAAGGCTGGCCCAGTCGATTGCGTTCTTCAACCCACCTGGGGATCGAGCGGTTATAGTCGGGCGTTATGAAAAGGACTGCCTCCACCAAGGCGATAGAGTCTTTGACAGCGCTCGCGACAGGTGGAAAATCAAGCATCGTAGTCGTAGCTGTAGAGCGGCAAATCCTTGAAGGAAATTCTGACATTTCAAGCTCTGGTGGAGCAAGCTGTACCAGCGCTTTCGCAAGCTTGCCGTGGCGAGGCTACCAATCAGATAGCCGACTTTATGCGTGGTCATCAGGCACTCTCATATTGCCGCCCCCAAACAGCATCTGCTCAGTCAAAGTCGGACACCAGCACATTTAGGCAAGCTGCTGGAGCCAGCTGCTGCAGGGTCACGACGCGATGAAGCGAAATCGGAAGAGCGGGTACCTGCGCTGCTAGTTGGTGGCGACAGGTTGCGGACAGTTTAGGTGACGTCACCGGAATGGCCACACCGCAGCTCACAATCTCGTTAGAGCTGCCACCAAGCGACTGAGTGGATCCGCACAACGATCAATGATATCCGACATCCGCTCGGACCTTGCCGCGAAACACCCAGTATGACCAGCCAGTATACATCAGGATCACTGGCAACAACACAAGAGTGCCGACGAGCAGAAAAGCCTGAGTGCGTTCTGAAGAGGCTGATTCCCAGAGCGTGAAATGGTAGGGAACGATCATCGGAAAAAGGCTGATCGCGATCCCGATATAAGAAAGCACAAAAAGGCCGATGGCGCCGATGAAAGGCTTCATTTCGCTTGCGCTTCCCAAGGCCTGCCAGCTGAAGAAGGCCACAGCCGCCGTCGCCACAGGCACTGGCGCTAAGAACAGAATGTTGGGCCATGCAAACCAGCGCGAGGCGATGGCCTCGCTCATGAATGGGGTCCAGATGCTTACCAAGCCGATACCAATGAGCACGCCAACAAGGCACACGCGGCCGTGCCGACGCGCTGTTTCCTGTAC
>NZ_RZQE01000115.1:0-14167 GCF_004022955.1 Mesorhizobium sp. M7A.F.Ca.US.002.01.1.1
GAATAGGGGAATAGGGGAATAGGGGAATATGTTGCGCTCTTAGCCCGGCCGGCCAAATCTTTTTGCTTTTCCCTACTCCCTTACTGCCCTACTCCCTTATTCCCCTGCGAGCAAAGCGAGCACTTATGCCTTACGACCAGAAGAAAATCGTCGAAGCCCTGCGTGCTTTCGAACGCGGCGAGATCGTCGTCGTCATGGATGATGACGGGCGCGAGAACGAGGGCGACCTGATCGTCGCCGCTGTCCACTGCACGCCCGAAAAGATGGCGTTCATCGTTCGCCACACCTCCGGCATCGTCTGTACGCCGATGCCGCGCGAAGAAGCCAAGCGGCTGAACCTTGCCCCCATGGTCGCCGACAACGATTCCGCCCACACCACCGCTTTCACCGTCAGTGTCGATTTCAAGCATGGCACCACGACCGGCATCTCGGCCGAAGATCGCACTTTGACCGTTCGCAATCTTGCCAACGGCAATGTCGGTGGCTCGGATTTCGTCCGGCCCGGCCACATCTTTCCGCTGATTGCGCGCGAAGGCGGCGTGCTGATGCGCTCAGGCCATACCGAAGCAGCGGTCGATCTGTGCAAGCTCGCCGGCCTGCCGCCGGTCGGTGTCATTTCCGAGCTGGTCAATGATGACGGCACCGTCAAGCGCGGTCCGCAGGTGCAGGCTTTCGCCGAGGAGCATGGCCTCAAGCAGGTTTCGGTCGCCGACCTCATCGCCTACCGGCAGCGCAAGGAAACGCTGGTCGAACGCGTCGCCTGCTCGGAAATCGACACGCTCGGCGGCAAGGCACAGGTCTTCACCTACACGCTGCCGTGGGACTCCATGCATCACGTCGCCATCGTCTTCGGCGACATTCGTGACGGCGAGGACGTGCCGGTGCGTCTGCATTCCGAGGATGTGGTGACCGATGTCTTCGGCACCAGCCACCGGCTCGACGCCATCATTAAGACAATGGGCGAGCGCAGGCGCGGTGTCATCGTCTATCTCAGAGAAGGCTCCGTCGGCGTTGCGCATCAGGAGCGCAAGCGGCCGGCAAGCGGCGACCGCGAGGATCACGAAGAGGCGCGCCGCCGTGAAAACGAGTGGCGCGAGATCGGGCTAGGCGCCCAGATACTCAAGGATCTCGGCATCTCCTCGATCAACCTGATCGCCTCGCGCGAACGCCACTATGTCGGCCTCGAAGGTTTTGGCATCCACATCGCCAAGACCGAGATCCTCTGAGCCTCCCGTCGATCCGGTTGCCGGAGAAGACGGATGAATGCGTCTCTGCCTACCAGCCAGCGCAGCGAACGGCTTTTGCTGCGCCGCCCAGAAGAGAGGCTGATCTGGATTTCCTGATCGACCTCTTTTCGCGCCGGGAGCTTGTTGCTCATCGTCCGGACCCTGTCCCGGATACAGCCCAGCAGAGCGCCGCGCGGCTGACGCGCGACATCGGTCATTGGGACAAGCACGGCTTTGGCCGCTGGGCGGTCGAGGCGGATGAAAAGCTGGTCGGCTTCGGCGGCGTCACGGTATCGGCGGATTTCGACGGTCTGAACCTGTCCTATCATCTTCATCCGGCGAGCTGGGGACATGGCTATGCCACGGAATCGGTGATGGAAGCACTGCGCACCGCGTTCGGCCCCTTGCGTGCCGATCGGGTTGTCGGCATCGTCCGCCCCGCCAATCCGGCTTCGCGACGGGTGCTGGAGAAATGTGGCTTCGTCTTCGAAAAAGAGGTGATGCTGCACGGGGCGCCAACGATAGTTTTGGCATTGGCGCACCCAAGAAGAGTCAATATTTCAGGCCCGGCCGCCTAGAGCGGCGCGCCCGGCCTAAGGCCCGGGCGCGCCGGAACTATTCCGCAGCAATCGCGGCTGCTTCGCATCCGTCCATCTCGCACTCAGCCGTGGCAAGGCTGCGCTGGCCAAGCAGCACCGTGGCCAGCGCGATCGTGCCTGAAGCCACAGAGACCCAGAACCCGTTCTGGGCACCGAACGCATCGACCACCGCGCCGGCCGCGAACGAGCCGAGCGCCATGCCGATGCCGATGCCGGTCATGACCCAGGTAATGCCTTCGGTCAGCATCGCCTCCGGCACATGCCGCTCGATCAGGCCGAAGGCGGTGATGAAGGTCGGCGAAATCGCCACGCCGCTGATGAACACAGTCAGCGCCAGCAGTGGCACGGTGTCGGCGGTGAGCGGCAACAGCGTGCCGAGCGCGACGAGGGCGACTGCGATGGCGAGCTGGCGTTGCAGCGGCGCCTTCAGGCTGAGCGCGCCGACGATGATACCGAGCACGAACGATCCCAGCGCATAAACGCCGATGACAAGGCTGGCGGCGCCGGGCTGGCCAAGCTCCTTGGTGATCGCCACGGTGCTGACTTCCGTCGTCGCGAAGGTCGCGCCGATGAAGATCAGGGCGAAGGTGATGATCTGAACCGGCCGCAGGCGGATCGCCGAGCCGCTTGAGCCATGGTCCACCGGCCGCACTTGCGGCTCCGTCGAGCGTTGCAGGATGAAGGCCGCTGATCCGAATGCGAGAAATAATGTGCTCACCAGAACGCCGGCTTCCGGGAACAGGGCAGCACTGAGACCGACCGATAGCGATGCCCCGGCGATATAGACCAGTTCATCGGCCGCGGACTCGAAGGCGAATGCGGTGTTCATCTGCGGCCGTCCGCGGAAAATCTCTGTCCAGCGCGCCCGCACCATCGCCGGCATGCTTGGCATGGCCGCGGCCAGTAGGGCCGACACGAACAGCGTCCACACCGGCCAGTCCTGGTTGGCCGCCGCTATCAGGACGGCGAAAGCCAGCACCGCGATGATGGTGGTGGGCACGACGATCCGTGTCTGGCCCAGGCGGTCCACCAGTCTGGATATCTGCGGCGCAACGAAAGCGTTGGCCAGCGCGTATGTTGCCGAGACGGCTCCGGCCAGCCAGTATTCGCCACGCGTCTGCGACAGCATCGCCACGATGCCGATGGGCGCCATGGCGATCGGCAGGCGCGCCATGAATCCGGCGGCCGCAAAGCCCTTGGCTCCGGGGGCACGAAAGATTTCCGAATAGGGATTTTGCATGGGTGGTTCCTCGACAAAGGACGATTCGGCAATTACATACGAAGCGTATGCTTGTTAAATAGAGCATACGCCGCGTATGTCAATTGGCATACGTTACGTATGTGAATAGGGCCAGAAGCCATGCACAGACCCCGCAAGGAGATGATCGCCGAGACGCGCGCAAAGCTGATCGCGGCGGCCCGCCATGCCTTCGGCACAACAGGCTATGCGGAAGCCTCGATGGATGATTTCACCGCTTCGGCCGGGCTGACGCGCGGCGCGCTCTATCATCATTTCGGCGACAAGAAGGGGCTGCTGCAGGCGGTCATAGCCCAGATCGACGGCGAGATGGCGGCGCGCATCAATGAGGTCGCGTCGAGAGCGCCGACCCGCTGGCAGCATTTCGTCGACGAGTGCTCGACCTATATCGAGATGGCGCTGGAGCCGGAAATCCAGCGCATCATGTTCCGGGATGGCCCGGCCGTGCTGGGGGATCCAGCGCAATGGCCGAATGCCAGTGCGTGCATCGTGTCAATGACCGACCATCTGACCGCGCTGCAGGAGGAGGGGGTCGTTGTCTCGAGCCTCGACCCCGAGACGGCCTCGCGACTGATCAACGGAGCGAGCAGCCAGGCAGCGCAACGGATCGCCAATTCGGACGACCCCGAAGCGACGTCCAAGAAGGTGGTGACGGCGTTCAAGCAACTGCTCGAAGGCCTGCTCAAGAAGCCGGATCCGCAGTCGAATTGAAGTTCCCACCGGAGCTTTTCGTGCCGGCAGCTGTTCCCGATAGGAATTTTTTCTCGACACCTGCCCTCAGCTAAGGTACATATTCGTCCATGGTGGTGATTTGCGCCGGTGACCCGCCGCACAGGCGGGTTTTTCGTTTGATGCTCCGTCAGACAATGCGCCGGCGAAAGGCTGCGAAAGAAAACCGTTGCCCAGAATTCGTCGCCCTGTGGTGCCAGGGCCGGCAATTGACAATCGTCGGGTTGAGTTCATCCTCTTCCACCATCTCTGAGGCGGAGATTCGGGGCACATGTGGGATTTCGAGATCGGCCGGTCGGTGTCCATCATGATGCGGACCTGGCCGTTCATCGTCTTTCGTATGATCGTCTATTTCGGCATCACGCTGGCCTACATCATGGCGACCGGCACCGGTGCCTCGGTCGGCTATGGTGTCGGCCATATCTCCACCGATCCCGACGGGCCCATGTCCTTTGCCCTGTGGGGCGGCGTGGTCGGGTTTGGCATCGTCTCGATCGCGGTCTACTGGATCCGTGAATACATCCTCTATATCGTCAAGGCCGGCCACATCGCCGTCATGGTTCATCTGATCGACGGCCGCGACATTCCCGGCGGTCAGGACCAGATCGCCTACGCCAGGGATGTCGTCACCCAGCGTTTTGCCGAGGCCAATATCCTTTTCGTCGTCGACCAACTCGTCAAGGGTGCCATCCGCGCCATCACCGGCCTGCTCGGCGGTATCGCCGCCTTCCTGCCGATACCGGGCCTGAGCGGCCTGGTCTCCTTCATCAACACGGTGATCCGCCTGTCGCTGACCTATGTCGACGAGATCATCCTCGGCTACAACATCCGCATCAATTCAGCCTCACCCTTCGAGACGGCGCGCCAAGGCGTCGTGCTCTATGCCCAGAACGGCAAGGTCATGGTCAAGAACGCCGTCTGGCTGGCGGTCATCATGTGGGGCGTGTCGTTCGTCATCTTTCTGATGATGCTGGCGCCTGCCGGCGCCATTCTGTTCCTGATGCCCGGCCAGCTCGCCGGCTGGGCCTTCGTGCTCGCCATCGTCTTCGCCTGGGCGTTCAAGGCGGCCTTCATCGAGCCTTTCGCCATCGCTTGCCTGATGCAGGTCTATTTCAAGACCATCGCGGGCCAGGTGCCGGATCCGGCCTGGGACGCCCGGTTGGCCGAGGCGTCGTCGAAGTTCAGGGAGCTCAAGGACAAGGCGCTCGCCTCCTTCGGCGGTTCGCGCTGGGGTACGGCCGGCGCCACACCCTGATCGGCCGGGCAGGTGGTGTCTGGTGAGGCAGAAACGGTGTTGAGGCGCGCCACGGTGGACTTGAGCTGTGCCTCGCCTTGCCCGGAAAACGTCTCGCTCATGATCAGTTCCGGCAGCGGCAGCCGCCGTCCCCAACCATGCGTTTCAAGGTCCGGTTTGGAAGCGAACTCGGAAACACGGCCGACGCAGAGATAGGCGATTGGCGTTACGTGATCCGGAATGGCCAACAGCCGCTTCAGCGCCTCAGCCTCGATGATGCTCACCCAGCCGACGCCAACGCCCTCGGCACGCGCGGCCAGCCAGAAATTCTGCACCGCGCAGACGGTGCTGTAGAGATCCATCTCCGGATTGTGCCAGCGTCCCAGCGGCGAACCCTTCGAGCGCTGCCGGTCGCAAGTGATGCAGATGTTGAGCGCGCTTTCGCAGATGCCTTCCAGCTTGAGCTTGCGGTACAGCGCCTGTTTTTCCGCCTCGATCGCCGGCAGTTCCTGCTCGCGCGCGGCCAGGAACAGGTCGCGCACCTCCGCTCGTCGTCCGGCATCGCGAATGACAATGAAATTCCATGGCTGCATGAAGCCGACCGATGGCGCGTGATGGGCGGCAAGCAGCAGCCGCGCCAGCACGTCGTCATCGATCGCGTTGGGCAGGAAATGGCTGCGCACGTCGCGCCGCGTGAACATGGCGCGATAGACCGCATCGCGCGCATTCTGGTCGAATCCATCGTCAATGGCAGCGGTCATATGTTCCGGCATCGCTTGTCCCCTTGCGATTGCAGATTCAAAACGGTCAGAGCGTACGCTGTGCGTCCAAATGGACGCACGTCGCTCTGATGCCACCCGCCCGACCATGCGGATGACGATGCCTGCCAGGCCGGTCTTCTGGCTTGGGATCAACCCGCGTCCGGTGCCTTCCCGTCATCGACAGTGGCATTTACCGGCGCGGTCCCCCTCACAGCGTTGGGCACGCCACGGAATTCAACCGTGTTCCCGATTCTCCCGCTTGCGGCGGGCACCAGGCAGTACCAAGGACTTTACGCCGAAGCGCCGGCGGGGCCAATGCCTGCGGCGACACGAATGGACGCAGGCGCGATTTTCCCCAGTCATCGGCCGCCCGTGCATGGCCTTTGTCGATCGGGGTCACTAGATTAGGACGATGACCACCCGTCTCTACACGCATCCGATCTTCCTCGAGCATCTCACGCCGCCCGGACATCCCGAGCGGCCCGACCGCCTGCGCGCCATCGAGCGCGTGCTCGATGAGGAAGCCTTTGCCGCGCTCGATCGTATCCAGGCGCCGGAAGGCGACGAGGCCACCATCCTCTACGCGCATCCCGCCGATTTCGTCGCCCGCGTGCGCGCCGCCATCCCCGACGAGGGGATTGCCCGCATCGATGCCGACACCACTGCCAGTCCGAAGAGCTGGCAAGCGGCGATCACCGCGATCGGCGCCGCCAACGCCGCCGTCGATGATGTCTTTTCGGGCCGCGCCGACAACGTCTTCGTCGCCGCCCGGCCGCCCGGCCATCATGCCGAAAAGACCACGGCCATGGGCTTCTGCCTGTTCAACACGGCGGCGATCGCGGCGCGTTATGCGCAGAAGAAACACGGTGTCGAGCGCGTTGCCATCGTCGACTGGGACGTGCATCACGGCAATGGCACGCAGGATATTTTCTGGGACGATCCCTCGGTGCTCTATTGCTCGACACACCAGATGCCGCTTTATCCCGGCACCGGAGCGAAGACCGAAACGGGCGCCGGCAATATCGTCAACGCACCGCTGGCGCCGCAGACCGGCAGCGAAGTGTTTCGCGATGCCTTCCTGTCGCGCGTCCTGCCCGCGCTCGACAATTTCGCGCCCGACCTGATCATCATTTCGGCCGGGTTCGACGCGCACCACCGCGATCCGCTGGCCGAGATCAATCTGACCGAGGATGATTTCGACTGGGCGACCGGCCAGTTGATGCAGCGCGCGGCACGCCACAGCGGCAACCGGCTCGTAAGCCTGCTCGAGGGCGGCTACGATCTGCAGGGATTGGCATTTTCGGTCGCCGCCCATGTCGGGCGACTGATGAAAGGATGAATGATGGCTGGTGAGACCAACGAAGACGTCAAGGCGATGAGCTTCGAGCAGGCACTCGATGCGCTGGAGAAGATCGTCGATGATCTGGAGCGTGGCGACGTGCCGCTCGACCAGTCGATCAGGATCTATGAACGTGGCGAGGCGCTGAAGGCGCATTGCGACCGGCTGCTGAAGGCCGCCGAGGACAAGGTCGAGAAGATCAGGCTGTCGCGCGACGGCAAGCCGGTTGGAACGGAGCCGCTCGACGCGGATTGAGGCCGGTCCGAACGATGGCCTCGCCTCACCGGTTTTTGGACATGATCATGATCGAGGCTATAACTCGTTCCGATTGAAACAGCTCAAGGACAAGAGGAGATACGGAAGCGATGTGCAGAAACATCAAGACCCTGTTCAATTTTGATCCGCCGGCAACCAATGACGAGGTGCGCGACGCGGCCCTTCAGTTCGTCCGCAAGCTGAGCGGAACGACGCGACCCTCGAAGCAGAACCAGCACGCCTTCGATCATGCCGTCGACGCCATCGCGGCCTCGGCGCGCGAACTGCTCGATTCCCTGGAAACCCATCAGCATCCGCGCAATCGCGAAGAGGTGGCGGCCAAGCTGCGGGCAAAGGCGGCCATCCGCTTTGCCTGATGCGGCCAGGCGGCCTTCGACCACCGACAAGGAGAGTCCATGAGCTTCTTCCCCGGGAAAGACCCTGAGGTGGGCGATGCGTTCGCCAGCGATCAGATCGAATTGATGGTCGTTCCGAACGCCAAGGACATCGGTGGTTTTCAGGTGCGCCGTGCCCTGCCAACGGCAAAAAGGCGGTTGGTCGGTCCGTTCATCTTCTTCGACCGCATGGGTCCCGCGATCCTGCGGGCCGGCCAGGCGCTGGACGTCCGTCCGCATCCGCATATCGGACTGTCGACGGTCACCTATCTGTTCGACGGCAAGATCCGGCACCGCGACTCCCTCGGCACCGAAATGGTCATTCAGCCCGGCGACGTGAATTTGATGACCGCCGGCCGCGGCATCGTCCATTCGGAGCGTACGCCGGAGGAACTGCGTGGCGCGCCGATGTCGATATCCGGCCTGCAGACATGGCTGGCGCTGCCGGACGACAAGGAAGAGGTGGCTCCTGTGTTCGAGAACACAGGAGCGCTCAGGCTTCCCGAGATTGATGCCGAAGGCGTCAACGGGCGCCTCATCATCGGCGATTTCCAAGGATTACGGTCCCCGGTCAGGGCCGATTCGGAGACGCTCTACGCCGACCTGCGCCTGGCGCCCGGCGCCAGCGTGAAAATCCCTGCCGATGCGGAAGAGCGCGCCATTTACACGCTGGAAGGCGAGGTCTCGATTTCGGGCGATGTGTTCCCAGCCGAACGGCTGCTGGTCTTCCGTCCCGGTGACGAGATCGTCGTGTCGTCGCAGACCGGGGCGCATTTCATGCTGTTCGGCGGCGCCTCTCTTGGTTCGAAGCGTTACATCTGGTGGAATTTCGTCTCGTCGTCGAAAGAGCGTATCGAACAGGCGAAAGAGGAATGGAAGACAGGCCGCTTCGACATCGTTCCAGGAGACGAGGAAGAGTTCATTCCGCTGCCGGAAAGCTGATGCCTGTCGCCCAAAGTGGCCCGGTTTTGGGGAAACGACCTGCATAGAAGCAAAAGACCACAGTCTGATCCGCGTCACTGACACGCATTTACTTTCGCCGGCCGGCGGCCTATTTCGCCCATCAACCGAAAGCCTGAGCACCGTGAACGCAACGCCGCATACGCCGCTTCTCGACAAGACCCGCATCCCGGCCGACCTGCGCACGCTTGCCGAGAGTGAGCTGCCGCAACTGGCGTCCGAGCTTCGCGCCGAGCTGGTCGACGCGGTATCCCGCACGGGTGGTCATCTGGGCGCCGGCCTTGGCGTGGTCGAGCTGACAGTGGCGCTGCACTATGTCTTCAACACCCCCGATGATCGGCTGATCTGGGATGTCGGCCACCAGGCCTATCCGCACAAGATCCTGACCGGCCGCCGCGACCGTATCCGCACGCTGCGCCAGGAAGGCGGCCTGTCCGGCTTCACCCGCCGCGCCGAGAGCGAGTACGATCCCTTCGGCGCTGCCCACTCCTCGACATCGATATCGGCCGGCCTCGGCATGGCCGCGGCCCGCGATCTCTCCGGCGGCCGCAACAATGTCATCGCCGTCATCGGCGACGGCGCCATGTCTGCCGGCATGGCCTACGAGGCGATGAACAATGCCGGCGCACTCGATGCACGGCTGATCGTCATTCTCAACGACAACGACATGTCGATCGCGCCGCCAACCGGCGCCATGAGCGCCTATCTGGCGCGGCTGGCCTCCGGCAAGGCCTATATCGGCCTGCGCGATTTCGGCAAAAAACTGACGTCTTATCTCGGCAAGCGCGCGGATCGTGCGATCACAAGGGCGGTCGAGCATGCACGTGGCTACGTCACCGGCGGCACGCTGTTCGAGGAACTCGGCTTCTATCACATCGGCCCGATCGACGGCCACAATCTGGAACATCTGATCCCGGTCCTGAAAAATGTCCGAGACAATGGCGAAGGCCCGGTGCTCATCCATGTCGTCACCCAGAAGGGCAAGGGCTATGCGCCGGCGGAAGCCGCCGCCGACAAATATCACGGCGTCAACAAGTTCGACGTCATCACCGGCGCGCAGGCCAAGGCGCCGGCCAACGCACCGGCCTACACCAAGGTGTTCGCCGAAAGCCTGGTCCAGGAGGGCCGCGAGGACGACCGCATCGTCGCCGTCACCGCAGCCATGCCGAGCGGTACCGGCCTCGACCTGTTCGGCGAAGCGTTCCCGTCGAGGACCTTCGATGTCGGCATCGCCGAACAGCACGCGGTGACCTTCGCCGCCGGCCTCGCCACCGAAGGCTACAAGCCGTTCGCGGCCATCTATTCCACCTTCCTGCAGCGCGCCTACGACCAGGTCGTCCACGACGTCGCCATCCAGAAATTACCGGTGCGCTTTCCCATCGACCGCGCCGGCTTCGTCGGCGCCGATGGCGCCACCCATTGCGGCGCCTTCGACACCACCTTCCTGGCGACACTGCCGGGCTTCGTGGTGATGGCGGCGGCCGACGAGGCGGAGCTGCGCCACATGGTACGCACCGCGGCAAGCTATGATGACGGCCCGATCGCCTTTCGCTATCCGCGCGGCAATGGCGTTGGCGTCGACATGCCGGAGCGTGGCTCCGTGCTCGAAATCGGCAAGGGCCGCATCGTCAGGGAGGGCACCAAGGTAGCATTGCTGTCCTTCGGCACACGGCTGCAGGATTGCCTGATCGCCGCCGAGGAGCTAGGGGCTGCCGGGCTTTCCACCACGGTCGCCGACGCCCGTTTCGCCAAGCCGCTCGACGAGGATCTGATCCGGCGGCTGGCCCGCTCGCATGAGGTTCTGGTGACGGTGGAGGAGGGCGCCGTCGGCGGCTTCGCCAGCCATGTGCTGCAGTTCCTCGCCCATGAAGGCCTGCTGGAAAGCGGCCTGAAGGTGCGCCCGCTGGTGCTGCCCGACGTGTTTACCGACCACGCCAAGCCGGAAAAGATGTATGCCGATGCCGGGCTCGATGCTGCCGGCATCGTGCGCACCGTGTTCGTCGCGCTCGGGCATACGGTTCGCGCCCAGCGCGCCTGAATCAAAGTCTCAGTGACTTGAATCAGTTTGCCGGCCAACGTTCTTAACGCGTTGTTTACGCTGCCGTTTGGCGCTTTGCTTACCGTGTCTCTTGGCCGTTTTTCAACGGCGCCCTGCTAGATCGTGATCAGGCAGGGAGACAGCAACAATGAAAACGCTTCTGTGCGGCGCAGCGCTTTGCGCCGTCATCGTCGCGCCGGCCACAGCCGAAACGCGCTATGATCGCAGCCTCGAAAAGGCGGCCATGGGCATCGTCGCCGGCAAGATGGGCGACATCCGCGGCGGCTTTTCCTTCAAGCAGGTGCCGCAACTGGTGGTTCTGCCGGCCCCCGTTCCCGCACCTGCGGTTGCCATCGAGCCTTCACGCGAGCAAGCGTCGGGAGGGCGTGCGGATGGGTTGTCTCCGGCCGTCGAGCGCCCGGTTTCGCGAAGCGTATTCTGAGCTAGAGACCAGCAAGCCCTGATCGGGATTGCCCGATCGTTTCATCGTGCTTTGCCGCTGTGCGGGTGATCTAAAGGCGTCGGCACTGCTACTCCGCCGCCACCAGCTCCGCTTGTTGCGCCGGTTTCTCGGGGCGCCAGGATTGCGCCGCGTGGCGGGCGCGGTCTGCCAAGGCGGCAAGGCGTCCGCGCAGGTTTCGTCCACCCACCACTGACGACAAGATCACCGAATGCGTCGCAAAGCGGCGCTTGAAATCCTCGCCGCCGCAGAGAAAATCGATCGTGGTCAAGCCCCTGTCGAACGACCACTGGATGTAATCCATCATCAAGACCATGCCCGGCGAGGCCCGTTCGAAGGCCGGATCATAGGTGGTGACGAAAGCCATCATCGTTCCATGCTGCTCGAAATTGATCGATATGGCGATGATCTCGTCTTCGCGTTCGAGCACGAAAATGCGCAGCAACCCAAGCCCGGCCAGAACCGAGATCAGTGCCGGCAGCGCGGGGGAACCTTCGTCGAACAGGTCCGAGACGCGGCCGTGTTTTGCGAGCCATAGCCGCTTCAGCGCCGCGACGCGTTCCAGCACCGGCTCGCGGGCTTCGTGCGCATCCATCAGGCGGAAACGCAGCGCGCCGCCTTCCTCCATGAATTTGTAACCACGGCGATAGTTTTGCCGGGTTTTCTTCGACTGGCTTTCAAACCATTGTGCGCCGCGTTGTCCGGCGCTGGAAACTCGGTAGCTGACCTCGCTGCGGTGGCTCGGCTGCAAAATGCTGCCCTGGCCTGGGGCGGCGGGACCAAGCAGGGTCCGGAATCGAGCATCGGGCAACAGCCGATTGAGATACGCAAGATCGAAGCCGCCATCGTCGAGGATATGTTGCCAGAGTTGCGGCAGGATCTGTGGCTCTGCATCGGGAGCAAGCAGGACATCGCCATAGTCGCAGTGATCCTTCGCCGCCCATTCCAGCATACGGATGCCCGAGCGCCAGAAGGTCGCGAGCGCAATGACCGCCTCGAGGCGCTCGCCGCTCCAGACCAGGCCGATCCTGAGGCCGCGGCGGTCCTGATGCGGTGTGGTGTGCCACCAGGCCGAGATCCAGTCGGGATGCTGGAAAACGAGGCCGCCGGCGCGTTGCCAGAGCGCTGCCCAGGCGGGCGCGATTTCTGCCAGTCGCTCTGGCGAGGTTGCAATTTCGATCCGGTGCGCTTGCTGCATCCGGAACACGGCCGGTCCGTTCATGGCTTGCCCCCCTGCGGCGATTGCTGTGGCTCGGGCTTGTCGGCGCGGAAATGTCTGGCGATCTGCCGCCACATCCGCTGCAGCGGCATGACATAGAGGCCTGCGAGCGACTGGTAGTCGCGCACGTTGCGTTCGATCAAACCGAACTTGAAGTCCTCGTCGGGTCTCGGAACGCACAGAGTTCCGAAGAGCCGATCCCAAAACGAGAAGAGCAGCCCGAAGTTCTTGTCGTAATGGCGCGGGTCGGTGCTGTGGTGCAACTGATGCCAGTGTGGGCACAGGATCAGATTGTTCAACGGCCCAAACGAGATCTTGAAATGCGTGTGCCTGACGAAATCCATCATCAGGATGTTGCGTATGATGTAGACGTTGACGCCGAAGACCGTCAGTTCAACCAGGTTCAGCGACACCAGCGACCAGATGCCGAAGCAGATGCCGGGAATGACGCCGTCCCAGGCCCGGTTCATCAATTCGTCGAGCGGGTGGACGCGATCCTTGGTGATGCCGACCATCACCTCGGCCGAATGGTGCACCTTGTGCAGTTCCCAGAGCACCGGGTAGCGGTGCTGGGCGACATGATAGAGATAGTACGAAATGTCGTAGGCAAGCAGCATGGTGAGGGTGAAGATCGTCACCGTCACAGGCCCCGCCGGCCCCTCGATCAGAGGCGGCTGGATTGCCAGCAGCGTGGAGAGCAACCAGTTCGTCGCATAGCCGACGGCGCTGACGAAGACGACGCCGGCGGGCAGCATGAGGAATGGCATCAGCGCCTTCCGCGTCACCCAGAACAAAAGGTCGGCTTTCGCCGAAGGATGCGTGATGACCTCATGCGGGACCGCGAACTCGAAGAACTCTTTCCAGCTCTTTTTCTCGACCGTGCGCCAATAGGCGACCAGGGCACTGGCCAAAGCAGTCAGCAACAGAAGTCCGGTCGCCAGCAGGCCGGCGCCG
The DNA here is from genome assembly GCF_004022955.1 of Mesorhizobium sp. M7A.F.Ca.US.002.01.1.1. Lineage (NCBI taxonomy): Bacteria > Pseudomonadati > Pseudomonadota > Alphaproteobacteria > Hyphomicrobiales > Phyllobacteriaceae > Mesorhizobium > Mesorhizobium sp. M7A.F.Ca.US.002.01.1.1. The sequence continues at coordinate 13,428 of NZ_RZQE01000115.1, forward strand.
GAAATCCGGTCAAGAACCTTGTAGACGATGTCGCTGGCCATTTCCAAAGTTGCCGCCTCTCCATCCGGGTTTTCCCGTCGTCGCGGTCATAACATTGAAGTCCTCAAGCAAATGCGATGAAAATTGGTTAAGAAATCATGAGGCTTTCTAGATTGTTGGTATTTACCCGCAGGCGGTGAGACCTCATGCTTCGGCGTCATCCGTCTCAACGGGCGTAACGCATGGGTATTCATAAGGATGGTCGGCGGGACGGAACGCCTCACCATCGTCGCCGTGCAAGATGCTGAGCGTGATGATGGGAACGGGAGACGAAATGCTTCCATGTGGCGCTCTTGCCATCGTCGTCGGCTTTCGCCATGAAGGCCGATGAATTCGCCTCTGCCAGCCAGCGCACGCCAGCGGCTCGACGACCTGCTCGTCCAGCGCGGGCTGTTTGCCAGCCGCTCACGTGCCCGCGATGCGGTCGAGCGCGGCACTGTGACCGTCGACGGCGTCATTGCGCGCAAGCCCGGCCAGAGCGTTTTGCCGCAATGTCACGTTGCCATCGATGATCCGGCGCAAGGCTATGTGTCGCGCGCGGCACTCAAGCTGATCGGCGGGCTCGATCATTTCGGCCTCGATCCTGCCGGCCGTGAAGCGCTCGACATCGGCGCCTCGACCGGCGGCTTCACACAGGTGTTGCTCGAGCGCGGCGTGGCCCATGTCACCGCCGTCGATGTCGGTCATGGCCAGATGCATCC
>NZ_RZQE01000116.1:0-14046 GCF_004022955.1 Mesorhizobium sp. M7A.F.Ca.US.002.01.1.1
GCTGAAACCAGGCCAGAAGGCGCTGGTGTTGGAGGCCGATCTGACCAATCGCACGGCGCAATCCGACAAGGCTTATTTCAACGTCTTCAAGCCGGACGGGATCGACCTGCCCGATTCCACGCCGATGATCGCGCTGGCCCGCGATTCGACGCTGACGCCGGAACTGCATCCCGGCATGACCGAACGCATGGCCTATGTCTGGCCGCTTGCCGGTAACGCCGCCGTGCCGGCAAATCTCAGCTTCGGCGTCACCGCCGAGATCTTCAAGCCGCGCGACAATCTTTACGGCACGCCGGGCTGGTTCAATCCCTATCGGCTCGGCACCGTCACCATGCCGGTCGCCGACCTGCCCGAGAGCGGCTCATGAGGATCCGCGCCATCGGCAATCTCCTGATCGTCGCCGCCACCGTGGCGCTCAGCTACGGCATGCAGGTGTCGAAGCCGCATTATGCCGAACTTACCGCGCCGATCCCCATCGATGGCGCCATGCACGACACGGTGCGGGCGCGCAGCTTCGATGTCCGCCTCGACAGAATGGTCTTTGCGCGCACGCTGAAGACCAACCAGTTCGGCCAGGAAAGGCTGCTGACCACCAGCGGCCTGTGGGCGGTGGCGACGACCAATCTCACCGCCACCAGCACCTCCACCACGGTCGCCGACGGCACCTGGCAAGGCCCGACCGGCCTGCGCTACCGCCAGACGGAGCGGCTCAACTATCGCCAGGATATGCCGCCACATGCCGTCGATCCAGGGCTGGAGAGAAGCGGCCTGTTCGTCTTCGAGTTGCCGGCCGACCAGATCCGAGGCGCCAGCCTGCTTATCGCCGCACGTCAGTTCGGCCCGCTCGACGCCCAGGCTCGCATCAGCCTCGATGCCGTTCCGACCGGTGCCGATGGTCAACCGGCGGATGTCTTGCCGCTATACGATCTCGACGCTCCTGCACCGCCGCAGGGCCAGACACGGCAGGGCCAGACACGGCAGGGCAAGACATGAGCGCGGTTTCAACCGACATCGACCCAGCCGGCGGTGGCGAGAAAAAATGGCGACGGCGCGGTCTTGCCGCGCTCGCTATCCTGCTGCCGCTGACGCTGGCCGAAACCAGCTATGAGAGCATCCGTGAATGGCTGCATGGCGAGGACCTCATCGCCAGGGATGTCGAGTTTGGCCAAGGCGCGCCGTTCGGCGGCAGCGAATGGCGGCTGGCCGATTTGCGCGGCGGCAAGGCCGGCCGCTTGCCCGACCATGCCATGGCCGTCATCGCCACCTTCGCCGTCACGGTCGGCGATCCCGATCTGCAAAAGCAGTGGCTGGGCTGCAAGGTGATGCTGACCGACGCCGCCGGCCGCCGCTGGCTGCCCGACTTCATCCCCGGCGTCAGCCTGCCGGACGGCGTGATGAACTGCACCTCGGCGATCTTCTCCGGCGCCAAAAAGGGCGAAATCATCAGCGTCGGCGAGACCTTCATCGTGCCCGAGGATGCCATCGAGACCATCCGCCCAGCCATTGGCCTGGGCAGCGAGCGCCCCTGGTTCCTGCGTTTTCAGCGGCCGCCGAAGTGACAGCATCCTTCTCCCCGTAAAGAAAGCTCACTTCCCCGCCCGCTTCGCCATCGAAAACGCCGTCTCCAGCACGGCGGCGAGAAAGCATATGCGCAGCGGCTCGATCAGGATGCCGGTGGAAGAATCCTGGAACGGGCTGCCGAAGAGCAGCGTCACGGCATGCGAAAAAATCTGCCAGATATCGAGCTCGTGTGGGCCGATCAGCCGCGTCGCGCCGAGCCACAGCCAGGCCGCGCCCCAGTCGAGCAACCGGTAGCCGACCACCAGCGTGCACAACAGCACCAGGCTGGCGCTGACCGTCAGCCGCACGCCGTTGGCGATCGGCAGATAGCGCGAGCGGTAGCCGGCGATGAAATGCTCGACGAAATCGCGCAGGAATTTCGGCAGGCCGGCATAGCGCTGGCCGGCACGCTCCAGCCGGCCGTGCACGCGCATCAGGGCAGCATCGTCGCGCACATCATAGCCGTAGATCAGCGCCGCCATCACCAGCCAGATCAGCGGCAGGAGCATGAAGAAGAACAGGTTGATCGCAGCCGTCGACGGCGCGATCGAGGAGATCTCGACCGGCACCATGGGTGCGGCCGAGGCCATCGGCACCGGGTTTGCCAGCCCGTCCACCGATGCCTGCAGGACCGACCAGAAATTGCGGCTCATCAGCCATTGCAGCGCCGAGTCCTTCCAGCGGCTGATCACGTAGAGACCGACGAAAATCCAGTTGGTCTCGCAGATCACCACCACGATCTGCCAGAACGACTCCGCACCTGTCTTAGCCTGCATGAATTTGGCCAGCCGGCGGATCAGCCAGGACACCGCCACGGAGACCAGCAGCCAGCGCGAGTCGAGCACGTCGAGCACATCAGCGCTCTGGCCGAAATCGGCCTGGTCGAGTGTTTCGCGCGAATACTGTCGCACGATGTCGCCCAGAAATCCCCAGGCGGCATAATAGGCGAAGAACGGCAGAAGCGCGATGGTGATCATCCGCACCAGCCGCGAGCCGCGCCGGTCAGCCTCGGCACCCGGCTTCGTTTGCGTCTCGGTGGTTGCGGCCTTGTCGGCGCCGCGCTGCGCGGCCACCACATGCGGCAGGCCGGGGCGCAGCACGTGGAACATTGCCACCGTCATCACCAGCTGCGCCAGCGCCACCAGCGTCAGCATCGCCAACCCGGCGAAGTGATTGGCCAGCGCCACCTTCGCCGCCAGCAGCATGAGGAGATCGCCGACCAGCACGCCGGCCAGCACGAGTGCCATGAGTTGCGGCCAGAACCGCCGCAGCAGCGAAAAACCTAGGGTGATCGGTCTGATGATATCGGCAAACATGAGGTTCTCTCACGATGCCACCCGCCAAAACCTTTCTAGCAAAGCATGATTGTTTTGCAAGGAATGGGGCTCCCTTCTCCCACTGTGGGAGAAGGGAGAACCGTCCCCCTCACCGTCGCACCCTCGACTTCAGCCACCGATCAAACGCCACCGCCAGGATCAGGATGAGCCCGATGACGATGCTTTGCGTGTAGGACGAGACATTGTTGAACTGCAGCCCGTTCTGCAGCACGCCGATCAGCGCCGCGCCCACCACCGTGCCGCCGACCGAGCCGATGCCGCCGAACAGCGAGGTCCCGCCGATGACGACGGCCGAAATGACGGTCAGTTCGTAGCCGATGCCCGCCACCGCTTCCGAGGAGTTCAGCCTGGCCGACAGCACGAAGGCCGCGAGCCCGGCGAAGAAGCCGACAATGACGTAGACCGAGACCAGGATGCGGTCGACGCGCAGGCCCGACAGCCGCGCTGCTTCCGCATTACCGCCGACGGCATAGACGGCGCGGCCATAGCGCGTGTAGCGCAGCACGATGTGGCACAGGATGGCGGCCGCCGCGAAGATCAGCGCCGGCACCGGCACCGGGCCGATCAGCCCGGTGCCGAACCAGCGCATCGAGGCGTCGAAGCCCGAGATCGGGCCGCCATTGGAGATGGTCAGCGTCAGCCCGCGAAACACCGTCAGCCCGCCCAGCGTGACGACGAAGGGCGGCACTTTCAGCCGGGTGATGACAAGTCCCTGCACGCCGCCGGCAGCGGCTCCGACGATGATGGCGGCCAGCAGCGCGGCGAACCAGCCGAACCCTTGCGTGCCGCTCGTCGACAGCGACAGCGTGTTGGCCGTGCCGCCCTTGGCGACCACGGCGGCGACCATGCCGCAGAAGGCGAGCAGCGAGCCGACCGACAGGTCGATGCCGGCGGTAAGGATGACGAAGGTCATGCCGAGCGCGATCAGCCCGGTGATCGAGATCTGCCTTGTGATGTTGAACAGGTTGATCGGGTCCATGAAGCTCGGCTTCAGCACCGTGAAGACGATGATCAGCGCCACCAGGAACAGCAGCGGCCCGAAGCTCATCAAAAGCCGCGCGAAGTTGATGCCGCCGCGCTGATCCTGCTCCCCCGCCACGCTCATAGTGTCTCCTTGCGGTCGAGTGCCATCAGTTCCATCAGTCTTTCCTCGTTTGCCTCGACGCCCGGCATCTGGCCGGTGATGCGTCCGCGGCGCATGGTGACGATGCGGTCCGAAACCGCCAGCACCTCGGGCAGCTCGGACGAGATCATCATCACCGCAATGCCGCGCGCCGCAAGCTGCACCAGGATCTGGTGCACCTCGGTCTTGGCGCCGACATCGACGCCGCGCGTCGGCTCGTCGACGATCAGCACTTTCGGATCGCGCGCGAGCCAGCGCGCCAGGATCACCTTTTGCTGGTTGCCGCCCGACAGGCCCTCGATCGCCTGCTCGGCCGAAGCCATGCGGATCGACAGCATCTTTCGAAACCCGGACAGCGCATCGCGCTCGCGCCGCTCGGCCATGAAGCCGAAACCGTTGCTGAAGCTGCCCAGCGAAGCGATGGAGAAATTCGGCAGGATGCCCAGCGCGGCAAAGATCGCCTGGTGCTTGCGGTCCTCCGGCACCAGGCCGATGCCGAGCGCAATGGCGTCCGCGGGCGATGCCGGGGCGATCGGCTCGCCGTCGAGCGTGATGGTGCCGGCCGCGATGCGGTCGGCGCCGAAGATAGCGCGCGCCAGTTCGGTGCGGCCTGAGCCGACAAGCCCGGCAACGCCGAGGATTTCACCGGCCTTGAGGTCTATGTCGACGCCGTCGAGCACGATGGCGTGTGGCGCCTCGGGGTCGCGCACGGTGCGCAGGCCGCGCACCGACAGCACGACATCGCCGGCCACCGCGCGTTGCGCCGGCCGGGCGTAGAGCTCGGACGCCGCGCGGCCGACCATCTTCTCGATGATTTTCGGCAGCGCGATCGGCCCGCCTTCACGGTTAAGGTGGCCGGCAAGCCTGCCGTCGCGCAGCACCGTCATGCGATCGCATATGGCGGACGCTTCCTCCAGCCGGTGGGTGACGAACATGATGGCGACCTTGTCCTTGCGCAGCCGGTCCATGATCGACAGCAGCCGCTGCACCTCGGTCTCGGTCAGCGCCGAGGTCGGCTCGTCCATGATGATCAGCCGGCTTTCCAGCGACAGCGCCCGAGCAATCTCGACCAGTTGCTGCTCGGCCACCGACAATGCCGAGACCGGCGTCATCGGGTCTATGGAGAGACCGACGCGGGCGATGATCGTGCGGGAATCTTCCTCCATCTTGCGCCAACTCACCAGCCCGAGCGGGCCGATCGGCGCGCGGCCGATAAAAATGTTCTCCGCCACAGTCAGCGTCGGGATCAGGCTCAGTTCCTGATAGATGGTGACGATGCCAAGCCGCTTGGCATCCTGCGGGCTGGAGGGATGATAATCGGCACTGTCGAAGATGATATGCCCGCTGGATGGCGGCATCACACCCGAGAGGATTTTCAGCAGCGTCGATTTGCCGGCGCCGTTTTCGCCCAGCAGGCCGAGGATCTCGCCGGGGCGGATATCGAGCGAGACATCGCTGAGCGCGGTGACGCCCGAGAAATGCTTGGTGATGCCTTCGACGGCAAGCAGGATGGGTTCGGGCGAGGCGGCTTCAGCGGCTGGCGGCAAGGGTGGCTCCTTCCATGCAGTTGATGTCGCCTGTCAGCGCTTGAACGCCCCCCTCTGTCCTGCCGGACATCTCCTCCTCAAGGGAGATTGGCTGTGTCACCGGCGACACCTTTTCTTTCAACATTTGGGAACTGGCGAAAGCAGGAGGAACAGTCGATCTCCCCCTTGAGGGGGAGATGTCCGGCAGGACAGAGGGGGGCGCTGTCCCGCCGGCTTTGCCAATCGGCCGATCCCCGCAAACCCTACTTCGTCTCGCCAATCCGCTCCGCCTTGTCGAGATTGTCCTTGCCGATGACGATTGGCGTCAGCAGCACCAGCTTCTCCTTCGGCTCGGTCTTGTCCTTGGCAAAGGCCACCGCGATGCGCACCGCAGTGCGCGACTGCTCGCCGGGGAATTGCTCGACCGTGCCCGCAAGCTTGCCGTCGCGCACGGCGACCAGCGCTTCGGGCAGTGCATCGAAGCCGTAGATCTTGACGTCGGTGAAGTTGCGCGCGGCACAAGCCTCCATGGCGCCCAGCGCCATGTCGTCATTGGCGCAGACGATGGCGTCGGGTTTGCCGTTGGCGGCAAGGCCAGCCTCGGTCACCGACAGCGCCTCGGCGCGGGCGAAGTTGGCGGTCTGCTCGAAGACGATCTGATACTTGTCCTTCAGAGGATCGAGCACATTGTGCACGCCCTTGTTGCGGTCGATCGCCGGGCCGGCGCCGGGCTGGCCCTGCAGATGGAACAGCTTGGCACCGTTGGGAAACGCCGCCACCACGGCGTTGGCTTCCGCCTCGCCGCCCTTCACATTGTCGGCGCCGACATGGGCGAGGATGCCCTCGACGCCGTCTACGCGGCGGTCGATCGTCACTACGGGAACGCCGGCCTTGACCGCTTCCTCGATGGCCGGCGCCAGGGCGTTGACGTCGAGCGGCGAGATGACGATGGCGTTGACCTTCTGCACCAGGGCGGCCTCGATGTCGGCGGTCTGCTTGGTGGCCGAGTTCTGGCCGTCGCTTTCGGTCAGATTGACGCCTTGCGTGGCGGCTTCCGCCTTGATCTCGTTCAGCATGTGCACGAAGAACGGAAAGCCGAGACTGGGCACCGAGCCAAGGATAGTGAGCTTGTCCTGCGCAAACACAGAAGGCGCGGCAACCATCATGGCGCCGAAAGCCGCGGACGACAGCAGGAATTCACGTCTGTTCATGGGATCCTCCTCCACAAGAACGCACGACCCGAAAACCGGGATCGGTTTCAGGAAGGATCATGCGTCGGTTCAAAGTGTGGAGCATCCTCCCTGCGCCCGAAAACGCATGCCGCTCCAGCTGGCCGCCGCTGTAAAAAGAGCCTCCCACCGACGCCTGCGCAGGGATGCTAACCCAGGGCCAACCATTTGTGCAACATCGATATAACAGCGGTGCCAGGCAAATTATCGGAATTGTCGGATTTTGGATTTCCGGCGTGGGGGCCGCTTTGTCGGAAGACCTCCAATGCAAGGCCGCCCCTCTGCTTCTCAATCCAGGAACGCCAGAACACGCTGCCAAAGCAGCGCCGCGGCTGTGTCGTTGTAGTCGGGCAGAGCTGGATCCGAGAAATAATGTCCCGAGTTTGGATAGCGGAAGATCCGCACATCGGTTTGCGCGGCCTCGGCGGCGTGCTGCCAGGCGCGGACATCCGGCTCGGGGAAGAACGGATCGGTGTCGGCGACATGCAATTGAACCGGCAGGCCGGGCCGGATGTTCGCAGGCACGGTTGCCAGCCCATGCAACAGCAGCACCTTGGCCGTCAGCGGCCGCAAGGCCCAGACTGACGCGACCACGCCTGCACCCATCGAAATCCCCGCCAGCACCGTATCGCCGGGCGTCGAGGCCAGGGCATCGCGCGCCCTTTGGCAAATGACCTCCCAGCCGATCCGCGCCTTGATCGCGAAGCCTTGCTCGAGATCGTCCGTCGCCACGCCCGCATAGAGGTCCGGCAGCGAAACGGCGTGACCGGCGGCGCCCAGCTTTCCAGCGAGATGCCGCTCGTGCTCGCGCAGCCCCAGAACCGAATGAAACAGGATTATGTTCGCGGACATCCGGTCATGATACCTGCCGGCACATGCCGTCTCAACGGCTGGGTACGTCATGAGGCGTGCGGCTTCCATTCTCCCGGCGTGGCACTACTTTGGACTGAACCCAAAGCACTCGACTGGAGAACAACATGAAGCCGCAAATCATCTGCCATATGCTGGCATCCCTTGACGGCAGCCTCCACCCCAGCCGCTATACCTCGAGCCCCGATGGCACCCGGGCCGAGTGGTCGAGCCTCTACGAGCATATCCATAATGATCTCGCGGCTGATGCCTGGATCGTCGGGCGCGTCACCATGGCCGAGATGAGCAAGGCCGGCGCGCATCCGCCGGCCAATGCCGGCAAGGTCGACCGGCCCTATCATTTCGCGCAAATAGGTGCGGGTTATGCCGTGGCGCTCGATGCCTCGGGCAAGCTTCATTTTTCCAAACCCGACATCGGTGGCGACCATGTCGTGGTGCTGCTTGGGCGCGACGTTGCCGACAGCCATTTGGCAGAGCTTGCCGCCGACGGCGTGTCCTATATCGTCGCGGAAACCGGCGATATCGATCTCGCCGCGATGCTTGAGGTCCTCGGACGCGAACTCGGCATAAGCCGGCTGCTGCTCGAGGGCGGCGCCAGCATCAACGGTTCCTTCCTCGCCGCCGGGCTCGTCGATGAATTGAGCCTTCTCGTTGCACCCGCGATCGACGGACGGGCCGCCAATCAGGGTTTCGTCGAGTTCGGCGAGAGCGGCCTGGCGGGCAAGACGCAGCTGTCCCTGAAGAGCTGCGAGGCGCTGGCGCATGGGCTCGTCCATCTGCGCTACGCGGTCAGCCCTGGAGCATAATCCCGAAAGGTCGCGGCGTGGCCCAGGGTCTCCGCGACGGGGCTGACGAAGTCAGAGACTTCGGCTCACCTCGAGCGTTGCTAAGCGCATCAATACCGCATGGCGTCGAGATCGGCGATCAGCGTCGGGCCGGTGGGGTGCCAGCCGAGCCGTGCCTGGGTCAGAGCGCTGGAGGACGGCAGATCCATCGGCGCGAACATCGCCATCCAGCCGAAATGCTCCGCCGCCTTTTCCGGCGCAATGGAAACCACCGGCAATTTCAAACCCCGGCCGAGCGCCTCGGCGATAGCGCGCACTTCGACACCTTCCTCGCCGACCGCGTGATAGCGCGCGCCCGGCTGCCGCTTTTCCACGGCGAGCCGGTAAAGCCGCGCCGCATCGAGGAGGTGGCCCGCGGAGTAGCGATTGCGGCCTTCGCCGACATAGGCCGAGACGCCCCTTTCACGCGCGATCTCGATGAGCGGCGTGATAAGGCCTTGCTTGACCGGATTGTGGACCTGCGGCAGCCGCACCACCGACACATTGATGCCGGCGTCCAGCAAGGCATTGCCGGCCAGCTCCGAGGCGATGCGCGGATTGGGATGGCTGGCGTTGAAGACGTCCTCGATCGCCAACTGGCCATGCCCGGGACTGCCCATGCCGACGCCGGAGGTGATCACCAGCGGCCGGTCGGAGCCGGCGAGCGCGGCGCCCAGTGCGGCGATGACGCGTTTGTCCTTTTCGCAATTCTCGGCAAACCGCGAAAAGTCGTGGTCGAATGCCGTGTGGATCACGCCGTCCGCCTTGGCCGCGCCATCGCACAGCCCTTCGGGCTCCTCGAGCGTTCCGCGATGCACTTCAGCACCGGCGGCGGCCAGCGCCTCGGCGCCGGCGTCGGAGCGGGTCACGCCGACCACCTGGTGGCCTGCCTTGATGAGTTCGGGAACGATCGCCGAACCGATGAAACCGGTCGCGCCGGTGAGAAAGATACGCATGCAAAATCTCCTGTACAGTTGCCCGCGTAATATTGCTGGTCTATTATTCTATTAAAGTAGTGATCTTATCGTGGTATAATGGCTAACAGGATGCCCTCCAATTCCGGCTCACTAGCAGCGTTCCTCAAAGACCGGCGCACCCGGCTTGATCCCGCATCATTCGGGTTTTCCGGACGCAGACGCACGCCGGGGCTGCGCCGCGAAGAGGTCGCGCAGCGCGCCAACATCAGCCCGACCTGGTACACATGGCTGGAACAGGGCCGCGGCGGCGCACCCTCGGCCGATGTCCTCAACCGCATCGCCAAGGGGCTGCTGCTGACCGAGGCGGAGCGCGAACATCTTTTCATGCTCGGGCTGGGGCGCCCGCCCGAGGTCCGCTACAGGGGCGTCGAAGGCGTCAGCCCCCGGCTGCAGCGCCTCATCGACACGCTCGATGCCAGCCCCGCCATAGTCAGGACCGCTACCTGGGACGTCGTTGCCTGGAACCGTGCCGCGAGGGTCGTGCTGACCGACTACAGCACCCTGCCCGAGGGCGAGCGCAACATTCTGCGCTTCATGTTCCTCAGTCCCCATATCCGCGCCAGGCAGCACGACTGGCAAAACCTCGCCCGTTTCGTGGTGGGCGCGTTCCGGGCCGATGCGGCACGCGCCGGCGCTGTCTCCGAGGTGCGTGAACTCGTCGACGAACTCTGCAGCGCCAGCCCCGAGTTTGCCGCCCTGTGGCGGGAAAACGGCGTGCTCAGCCATGGCGACGGGACAAAGCGCCTGAAGCACCCGGAACTTGGCGATATCGAACTGGAATATTCGGGCTTCGCGGTCGACGGCCGGCCGGATTTGAGCCTGACCGTCTACAACCCGGTCGACAGCGCCGTCGCCGACCGCATCCGCGCGCTGGCTCTCGCCCGATACCCCAAAGCGTAAGGGCGGGACGACCTATCCGCTGCGATGACTCCCGCCCGCCCTCAAGCGCGCTCGCAGACCGCCTTCAGGATCTGCAAGGTCGGCCCCCAGTAGAGATCGGCATGCGGCCGGATCGCCGGTTCGGCGAAGTCGCTGAGCGTCAGTGTCAACAGTGTTCCCCCATCCGCCGGCGCCAGGTCGAAGCTGACCACGGTGTGATTTTCGGGCACGTCCGCCAGACGCGAGGCCGACAGTGTGCTCCAGTAGCTGTAGGCGAAGCTCATTCCCGGCTCAAAAGTGCGGATGGTGCCGTGGTTTTCGAACGGCATTCCGTGCAGCAGTCCGCGCATCACGATCGCGCCGCCGGCCTGCCCTTGCAGGCTGACGGTCAACTCCTCGTCGGACATCCATTGCGGGATCATTTCTGGCGTCGTCAGTATCCGCCAGACCTTGGCCGGCTCGGCACCGATGACGACGGTCTTGGTTATCGGCGCAGCGGACTCACTCATGGGGTGCAGATTATAGCGGATGCGGCGGCGACAATATCGCTGTTCCAGGCGGTACGGATGCCGCCATTGCCCCTTGCCCTGTATAGGAAGACAGCACCACGCTTGCGAAGCCATTGCAGCCCGTGGCATCTGTCGGCTCCACCAGCGCAGACGGCACCATGACACCACGGCAGACACGGCAGAGCGGCAGGCAGGCGGCGCCCGGCGTCAGTCTCAACCGGGCGCTGTCGAAGCTCGGCCTGTGCTCGCGCACGCAGGCCGAGGTGCTGATCGCCGAAGGCCGCGTGCGTGTCGGCGGCAAGGTGGTGCGCGATGCGGCGCTGCGCGTCGACCTCGACCGCGACCGCATCGTCGTCGACGACAGGCCGGTGGTTGCCGAGCGCAAGGTCTACCTCATGCTCAACAAGCCGCGCGGGCTGGTCACCACCCGCGACGACCCGCAGCAGCGCGACACCGTCTATGCCTGCCTCGAAGGGCTCGACTTGCCCTTCGTCTCCCCGGTCGGCCGCCTCGACAAGGCGAGCGAAGGCCTGCTGCTGATGACCAACGACACCCGGTTTGCCAACCGGCTGATGGACCCGGCTTCGCATTTGCCGAAAACCTATCACGTGCAGATCGGCACGGTACCGGATGCTCCGATGCTGGAGACGTTGCGCGCCGGCGTGACCGTCGACGGCGAGGTGCTCACCGCGAACGCGATCGAACTTTTGCGCAGTGGCGGCCGCACCGCCTGGCTGGAGATCGTGCTCGACGAAGGCCGTAATCGCCACATCCGTCGCCTGCTCGCCGCGCACGGCGTCGAGATCCTGCGCCTCATCCGCATCGCTATCGGCCGCCTGCCGCTCGGCGACCTCGCCAAGGGTACGGCACGGCATTTGACAGCAGAAGAGTTGGCGCTGCTGAGGGGGTAAGCAGGGCGTGCCGCTGGTGCAGCCGCACGGCGATCCCTCCTGACGGAAAGCTGTCAGGAGGCCTGGCCTATAGGTCGGATGGGAGCCGGCCACGGCTTCAACGATCAGGGAGCCAATGCAATGAATTTCGTCTCCGTCCGCATCATCACGTCGGACGTCCAGCGTCTCGTTCACTTCTACGGTGAGATCACCGGCATGCCCGTGACGGTGTACACGGAAGACTTCGCCGAACTGGCGACGCCGACCTGCACGCTGGCGATCGGCAGCACACGCACCTTGATGCTGTTCGGCGGCGACATCGCCCGCCCCGCCGACAACCACACCGCCATCATCGAGTTCCGCGTCGGCGACGTCGATGCTGAATTCGCCAGGCTCTCGGACCTCCTCAGGAATATCACTGTGCAGAAGCCGACCACCATGCCCTGGGGCAACCGCTCGCTGCTGTTTCGCGACCCTGACGGCAATCTGGTGAATTTCTTCACGCCGGTAACCGCTGAGGCGATCAGGAAATTCGACAGATAGGCGTAAGCGGTGCCGCTGGCCGAAGCTGCTCTATTTCTGGTTCCATTTCCGGATGACCGGCTCGCTCAAATCATGCTCGTAGCCGAGCACGCTGATGCTGGCCGTATCGAGCACGAGCAGCGCGCCGCCCTCCGGCGGCAGCCCGATCCAGCGCGCCGCCAGCACGCGCAGAAAATGCGCGCTGGAAAACACCAATATGCTGGCATTGGCCTCGCGCAGCCCAGCGATAATCCTGTCGGCCCGCGCGCCGACATCGGCCGCCGTCTCGCCCTTTGGACACCCATCGCGAAACACATTCCAGCCGCGGCGCTCGGCCAGGATCTGTTTTGTCGTCAGCCCCTCATAGGCGCCATAGTCCCACTCCTGCAGATCGTCCTTCTTGACGCTCTGCGCGCCGAAGCCGGCCAGTACGCTGGTGTTGTAGGCGCGCTGCGACGGGCTCGACCATACGGCCGAAAAAGACAGGCCCTCGAGCCTGTCCGCGACACCCCGCGCGGCGGCCTCGCCAACCGGGGTCAACGGCATGTCGGTGCGGCCGGTATGCTGCCCCGAAAGGCTCCATGCCGTCTCACCATGCCGGACCAGATGGATTTGCGGATACGAGTTGCTCATGGACTGCCTTTCAATGTCACCGGCACCTTAGGCGACGATGCGGCAAAGGGGAATCCGCTTGGTACAAGACTGCGTGGTCGCCTGGCCTTGATCCGCGGCGGGGCCGGCCCTGTGATCGGCCCGAGGCCGCAACTATATCAAGGCCAGCCCTCCACAAGGCTCCCGCCACCTCAAGGGCATCGGCCCTTGCGCAACAGGTCATGTCATCATGTACAAACATTTGCTCATCGCCACGGACGGATCGGAACTGGCCGACAAGGGCGTTACCCACGGCCTGACATTGGCCAAGGGCCTCGGCGCCTCTGTTACTTTCATCACCGTCTCCGAACAATTCCCGATCTTCGCCTGGGGCGGCGCCATGGCCGGCTACGCCGCCGGCGATGAACTGGCCGCCTATCAGGAAGAGGCGCGCAAATACGCCAAGGAAGTTCTCGACAGGTGCAAGGCATCGGCCGACGCCGCCGGCGTCTCGGCGGAGGTCGTGCATGTCGAGGACAAGCGGCCCGCCGAAGCCATTCTGGAACTGTCGCAGGCCCTGGGCTGCGACCTGATCGTCATGGCTTCGCACGGCCGCCGCGGGCTGGGCAAGCTGCTCCTCGGCAGCCAGACGGCGGAAGTGCTGTCCTACACGGAGATCCCGGTGCTGGTCGTGCGCTAGGGCTACTACGGATCGCATGCTCCATCGAACCGGGTAATGACAATGTCGTTACGCTGTGCTAGATATGCGCGACGAAGGAGCCGTCCATGCCAACGTCACATCATCCGGTGCCGAAGAGCGTTCCGCTCAACATCCGCGTCAAGCCGGAAGTTCGCAATCTGATCGACCGCGCAGCCGAATTGCTCGGTAAGAATCGCACCGACTTCATGCTTGAAGCCTCGCAACGCGCCGCTGAGGAAGCGTTGCTCAACCGTCTCGTGTTTACCGTCGAACCGGATGTCTACGCTGCGTTTCTGGCACGCCTCGACGCGCCGCCGCAGCCCAACGACCGATTGCGCCGCACGATGACGACAAAGGCTCCGTGGGAAGCTGCGTGACGCTGTCGGTCCCGGTTCCACTCGCGGATCATCACGAACTCGGGGAATTTTCGTCGGGCATTACAGCGCTCGACGATTGGTTGAAAAAACGTGCTCGCACCAATCAAGCGGGCGGTGCATCCCGGACCTATG
>NZ_RZQE01000117.1:0-14037 GCF_004022955.1 Mesorhizobium sp. M7A.F.Ca.US.002.01.1.1
CCGCCATGGCGTCGATCGACAGCCAGTCATTGGCGAGCAAGGGATTGGGCTTGTTCTGCTGCCATTGCTCCTGCAGCTTGTCATGCAGCATGCGGGCACGGCGGCGCACCTTCAACCCGCCCGGCATGATGCCGTCCTGCGACAGGCCACGGTCGATACAGCCTTTCATGGCGCTCCAGATGCCGTCGAGGCCGGCGTCGAGCGCCTCGCGCGTCATCTGCGTCTCCTCGTTGACGCGTTTCATGTCGGCGATGGAAAGGCCGCTTTTGCCGGCCATGGCCAGCATCTCGACCGCATTCTTGAACGGATAAGGCACTTTCTTGCCTTCCGTCGTCACCGATCCCTTGGCCTTCATCCGCTGCAGTTCCTCTTCGGAAACCACGAAGCCGCCGCCGATCGAATAATAGATGCGCTTGAGCAGCAGGCGGCCGCCGGAATCATAGGCGTAGAACGCCATGCCGTTGGCGTGGCCGGTGAGCGGCGTCTTGCGGTCCAGCACCAGATCGGTGGCCGGATCGAAGCGATAGGTGGGATGGCCGGGCGGCGAAATACGCTTTTCGGCGGCGATGCGGCTGGCAATGCCATCGGCCTGGTCGGGATCGACCGTCTGCGGCGTCAGACCGGCAAGGCCGAGCATGACGGCGCGGTCACTGCCGTGGCCGATGCCGGTATAGGCGAGTGACCCGTGCAGGCTGGCGCCAAGGCGGTCGACCTTCACACCCGCCGGGCGCGGCCAGTCATTTCCCGCGACCTCGTCGAGAAACCGCGCCGCGGCGGTCATCGGTCCCATCGTGTGCGAACTCGAGGGTCCTATGCCGATCTTGAACAGGTCGAAAACCGAAAGGAACACGCGGCGTTGTCTCCTGGAGTCAGGTCGAGGACTACATATAGGAATTCCCACGATGTTTCCGCTCTTTTGGAAATCGCGGCGCTGCACCCGCCGACCTTGTTTGCTCCGGCAGCGACATTGGCACGATCGCTGTATGCGGACATCGAAGCGATCGCGCTGAATGTGATAAATTCAGGCCATGGGCGATTCCCTCGATCTTTCGACAGCCGATCTCGCGGCGCTGGCCTTCTTCCTCGTCGCGTGGCTGCTGCACACGTTTGCCTCCGACGGCAAGCTTGTCAGCCGGGTGTCGCTGACGACGGCGATGAATGCACAGCGGCAAGCCTGGATGCGGACCATGGCCGAGCGCGAGATCCGCATCGTCGACACCGCCATCATGAGCGGGCTGCAGCAAGGCACCGCCTTCTTCGCCTCCAGCTCGCTGATCGCGATCGGCGGCTGCTTTGCCCTGCTCGGCGCGTCCGACCGGGTTCTTGAAGTGCTCAGCGACCTGCCTCTGGGTGGCGCGCCGTCGCGCGCGGCCTTCCAGATAAAGGTGTTTGGGCTGGTGCTGATCCTGGCGTTTTCGTTCTTCAAATTCGGCTGGGCGTACCGGCTGTTCAATTATTGCACGATCCTGATCGGCGCCGTACCGATCCCGCATGGCGAAGCCTCGCGCAATCCGGTCACCGAAACGGCGGTGTGGCGTGCGGCGCAAATGAACATGCTGGCCGGAAAGCACTTCAACTCCGGCCTGCGCGGCGTGTTCTTCTCGATCGGTTATCTCGGCTGGTTCGTCGACCCCATGGTGTTCGTGTTGTCGACGCTGTTGCTGCTGGCGGTGCTGGTGCGGCGCCAGTTCTTCTCGGCGGCCAGGCAGGCGGTGATCGGTCAGCCACCCGGAAAAGGCTGATCGATCCGGCCTGACAGCCAGTAGGCAAAAAGCCCGATCCATTCCCGGATGGCCATGGTGGTGGCCTGCAGCGAATCGGCTGGATTGTCGCGGAACAGGCCGACGCCTTCTCGTCCCGAGGTGCGATAGTCGACCGGCCATGGAACGGTTGCAAAGCCGGCCTTGTCGAACAGCGCCTTGGCGCGCGGCATATGGAAGGCCGAGGTCACCAGCAGCCAGGTCTCGCCGGGCTTCGGCGTTACCAACTCCTTGGTGAAGACCGCGTTCTCATAGGTGTTGCGGGACTTGTTCTCCAGGATCATCCGGTCGGCGGCCACGCCAAGCGCGGTGAGCAGGCGCGGCGCGGTTGCGGCATCGCCCTCGCCATCGAGAAACAACGCGCCGGTGCCGCCGGAGACGACCACCTTGGCGGTGGGAAAGCGCCGGGCGAGAATCGCGGTCTCGACCATCCGATCGCCGCTGCTGTTCAGCTCATAGCCGCCGCGCGCCAGATTGATGGCGCCCTCGAAGCCGCCGCCGAGCACGACGATGCCGTCGACCTTTTCCGGCAGCGGCGGGCGCGCGAAACGCTCTTCCAGCGGATTGAGCATCATGGCGCCGAGCGACGTCCATGCTGACAGTGCAAGGATCAAAAATGCCAGCACGCTGCCGGCGGCCGCCAACCGTCGGCGCCCGATCGTGACCGCGAGCAGTCCCGCCAACAGCAGGAAGATCGCCAGGTTGAGCGGCTGGATGAAGAACCAGAAGATCTTGGAAAGATAGAAGAACATTGGCTGCCTATCGTCGGCTCGAATTCTCACGACCGGTGAAATGCTCGACGGCACTTGTCACAGCCTCGGCCTCGGGCCGGCTCAACTCCCTGCCGAAAACAAGGACGCCGTTGGTGTTGGTCAACCTGATGACTTCCGACAGCCCCGCTTCATCCGTTGGATAGGTATGGTCGAGGATTTCGGCCTCAAGGTGCCCTTTCAAAGGCAATGAGGAACGATTTCGCACAAAACCCCTGACGTCGCGCACGGCTGCCACGTCGGTTAGCCGCAGGGTTTCCTTGCCGAACACCAGCCACATGAAATCCTTGCCGAGGAAGTAGGTGAAGAGGGCAATGATCGCAGTGAACGACAGCAGTCCGAGAGTGCCGCTGGCGACGTTTGCGGGCGACGTGTCGGTCAATCCCATGTAGCCGGTGTAGGCAACGATCGCGGCCCCAACCAGGACGAAGCCCATCCTGAAATCCGAGATGCGCGGTGGGTTGGTTATCAGCAGTTCGTCTTCCGTCTCGACGATGGAAATGCGAGACGGGGGCGGCATGCTACCACCATTTCTCCGGCTGGAATGTGCCGGCGGCCTGCTCGATGACGGCGGCGGTCTGGAACAGGGTTTCCTCGTCAAACGGCCGGCCGATCAACTGAAGCCCGAGCGGCAAACCCTTGGCGTCGAGCCCGGCGGGCACAGCGATGCCCGGCAGGCCGGCCATGTTCACCGTGACGGTGAAGATGTCGTTCAGGTACATCTTGACCGGATCGGCAGCCATGTCCTCGTCGGCGATGCCGAAGGCGGCGGATGGCGTTGCCGGGGTCAGGATGACATCGACGCCGGCGG
The DNA here is from genome assembly GCF_004022955.1 of Mesorhizobium sp. M7A.F.Ca.US.002.01.1.1. NCBI lineage: Bacteria > Pseudomonadati > Pseudomonadota > Alphaproteobacteria > Hyphomicrobiales > Phyllobacteriaceae > Mesorhizobium > Mesorhizobium sp. M7A.F.Ca.US.002.01.1.1. Next base: position 3,342 of record NZ_RZQE01000117.1, read on the forward strand.
CGAAGACAGTCTCGAAATCCCGCTTGATCAGATTGCGCACCTTCTGCGCCTGCAGATAGTAGGCGTCGTAATAGCCGGCCGACAGCACATAGGTGCCGATCATGATACGGCGCTTGACCTCACGGCCGAAACCGGCGGCACGGGTCTTCTCATACATGTCGACGATATCCTTGCCCGGCACGCGCAAGCCGTAGCGGACGCCATCGTAGCGGGCGAGATTGGACGAAGCCTCGGCGGGCGCCACGATGTAATAGGCGGGCAGCGCGTATTTCGTATGCGGCAGGGAAATATCGACGATCTCGGCGCCGGCGTCCTTCAGCCAGGCAATGCCCTTCTGCCACAGCGCTTCGATCTCTTCGGGCATGCCCTCGACGCGGTACTCCCTGGGAATGCCGACCTTCATGCCCTTGATCGGCTTGCCGATCGCGGCCTCATAGTCCGGTACCGGCATGTCGACCGACGTCGTGTCCTTCGGATCGACGGAGGCCATCGACTTCAGCAGGATCGCGGCATCGCGCACGTCACGAGCGATCGGGCCGGCCTGGTCGAGCGACGAGGCGAAGGCGACGATGCCCCAGCGCGAGCAGCGGCCATAGGTCGGCTTGATGCCGACCGTGCCGGTGAAGGCGGCCGGCTGGCGGATCGAGCCGCCAGTATCCGTCGCGGTCGCGCCGGCACACAGGAAGGCCGACACTGCGGTTGCCGAACCGCCGGAAGAACCGCCCGGCACCAGCTGCGCATTGTCCAGGCTGCGCGCGGTCCTGGTGCCGCCGGCCGAGACGAAGCCGCCATCACCCTGATGCATCGTCGGCATCACCACCGTGTCTAGGCGCGAGCGCCGCCACGGATTGATGACCGGGCCATAGTAGGACGTCTCGTTGGACGAGCCCATGGCGAACTCGTCCATGTTGAGTTTACCGAGCATGATGGCGCCGTCGGCCCACAGATTTGACGTAACGGTCGATTCGTAGCGCGGCTTGAACCCGTCCAGCACATGACTGCAGGCCTGCGTATGGACGCCTTCGGTGCCGAACAGGTCCTTGATTCCGAGCGGGATGCCTTCCAGCGCACCGCCCTCGCCCTTGACCAGCCTTGCGTCGGACGCCTTGGCCATGTCGCGCGCCTTGTCGCCTGTCACCGCGACATAGGCATTGAGCGCGGGATTGGCGCGATCGATGGCCGAGAGATAGGCCTCGGTGATCTCGGTCGCGGTGATTTCCTTGCCGTGCAGCTTGCCGCGGGCCTGTGAAATCGTCAGCTGGGTCAGGTCGCTCATCAAAGGCTCTTTTCGTAAAACACCGACCACTCGGAATCGGGATAATCCAGCACCGGGCCGCAACGCGAAAACCCGGCGCGTTCGTAGACGGTCCACGCCGCGGGGTGACGGTCGCCCGTCTCCAGCACCAGGCGCTTCAGCCCCTCGTTGCGCGCCAGCGCCTCGACCTGCTCGACGATTTTCGCGGCGATCTTCTGCCCGCGATGCGAGGGCCGCGTGTACATGCGCTTGACCTCGCCGACAGCGCCGTCATGGCGTTTCAGCGCACCGCAGCCAATGGCCATGCCGTTGTCGCGGGCGATGAAGACAGTCGTGTCCTCACCAGCCATCTGCTCGACCGTCAGATGATAGCAATGCTCCGGCGGCGTCAGTTCGAGCAAGGTCTGGTTGAGTTCCTCGACCAGGCCGCGCACGTCGTCCTGCAGTGGCGTTTCAATGGCGATGTCGATTGCCATCGTCCGGTTTACTCCACGACCTTCGGCACGAGGAAGAAATTCTCTTCGGTCGCCGGCGCGTTGGCGACGATGTCAGCTGCCTTGCCGCCGTCAGTAACAACGTCCTGACGCTTCTTCATGTCCATCGGCGTCACCGAGGTCATCGGTTCGATGCCGGAAACATCGACCTCATTCAGCTGTTCGACGAAGCCCAGAATGGCGTTCAGCTCGCCGGTCATCCGTTCGGCATCTTCCTCGCTCACTGCAATGCGGGCGAGATGCGCGACGCGCTTCACTGTCTGAAGATCTACGGACATGTTTTTGCCTCGGGGAAAACCAGTTCGGGCTATAGCGGCGCCGCGCGCGCTGCGCAACATGCATCGTGCGAGAGACCAGGCTGCGGCGGCGGCCTAGTCTTCGGCCATCGATCCACGCACAGGATGATGTCTACGGCAGGGCAACGCCCTCGCACAAATAGTAGCTGCCGCTGTTGCCGCTTGCTTCGCTTTCGTCGTTGACGGGCCGGACCGACACGAGATCGATCTGCTTCTCATTCATTTGCGTCACCGAGAGGACATCTGGGAAGACATAGCCCGGTTCCTGGCAGATGGCCGTCACCGCCCAACTCGGCGAAGCGGTCGCCTTGCTGACCTGCAGAAACTCGCAATTGTATTCCACGCTCTGCAGGCCGTGCGCCGAAAGCACGATGTTGCCGGCGTCGATCAGCGTTTGCAGCGTGTCCTTTTTGGCCTGCGTGCAAAGCTCTTCGGACTGAAGATAGACGCCTTCGATGAAATCATCCGCGGCGAGCGCGGGCGACGCCGCGACAAACATCGAAACGCAAAGAGATCGCCCCAATACCATGGATTTATTCCACTTTAGCTGTTTCTAGATCGTAATCGTCTCACCGATTTTCGGCAACGCCAGCCTTACACCGGATCCTTCCAGGCCGGCCTCGAACTTATCGGCGGTCGGGTCGATCATCGGAAACGTGCCGAAGTGGCAGGGAACCACGGTGTCGAATTTGAAGAAGCGCCGGCAGGCAAGTGCCGCCACCGCGCCGCCCATGGTGAAGCGGTCGCCGATCGGCACCAGGCCTATCTTCGGCTCATGCAACTCGTTGATCAGCGCCATGTCGGAGAAGATGTCGGTGTCGCCCATGTGATAGAGCGTTTTGTCTTCCGGGAAATGCAGGACGAGGCCGACCGGATTGCCGAGATAGGTGTTCTGGCCGCCCTCGCCCGGGAACGAGGATGAGTGCAGCGCCTGGACAAAAGTGGTGGTGAAGCTGCCGCAATCGACGGTGCCGCCGATGTTGCCGGGATTGATCTTCTTGTCGCTGACGCCCTTGCCGACCAGATACATGCAGATCTCGAAATTGGCGACGAGCTGGGCGCCGCTTTTGCCGAGCACCTCCACCGCGCCGCTGATGTGGTCGCTGTGGCCATGCGTCAGCAGCACATGCGTGACACCCTCAGCCGGGCCCTCCCAGCCACCCGTCCATGACGGATTGCCTATCAGATAGGGGTCGATGAGGATCTTGGCATCAGCGGTATCGATCCGAAAGGCCGAGTGGCCGTACCAGGTCAGTTTCATGAATGCATTCCTCGATTTTTGACTTGCCAAAGGATAGAACGCCAGTGGCCCCGAGATCAAAGGGTTACTTGTCCGCCACGCGTTTGACAAAACACCTGGTGGTGAAAGGCGAAGGACGGCCGGTGGGCATTATCACGATCGAAGAATTGCCGGCGCGGTTAGCCGGCGGTAAGACGCTGGCGGGGCTTGACCTCGGCGACAAGACGATCGGCGTCGCGGTCTCGGACCAGAGGTTTTCCTTCGCCCATCCGCGTCCGGTCATCATGCGAAGGAAATTTTCGCTCGATGCGGCGGTGCTGCTCGCCTTGCTACAAAAGGAGAATGCCGGCGCCGTGGTGATTGGGCTGCCGATCAACATGGACGGCTCGGAAGGTCCGCGTGCGCAGAAATCGCGCGCCTTCGTCCGTAACATGGCACAAATGAGCGACCTGCCCTTCGTGCTCTGGGATGAAAGGCTATCGACGGTCGCGGCCGAAAGGACGCTGATCGAGATGGATTTCTCGCGCCGCAAGCGCGCCGGTAAGATCGATTCGGCGGCAGCCGCGTTTATTCTGCAGGGAGTTTTGGACCGGCTTCAGTCGCTCCACGCATCCGCTCGAACGGAACCGGACCCGCCCAGCGCTGTCTGACCCAGCCGGCGATTTCGCGGCGACGGCGGAATGCCCAAAGCGCCATCAGCAGCAACCCGTCGAAGACGCACGTCTTCGCCACCATGCCGGGGATGATCGCCGGATCGATGCCGAGCATCTGACCGTAGAGCTGGAAGAAGAAGTCGTGCATCTGGCGGCTGAGCATCGCGTAGCCGAAATTGATGTCATTGGCCGACAGATAGAACCAGCCCCAGAAAATCGCCATCGGCGCCGCCCAGAATCCGAAGATGTAGCGCATCAGCGGCCTCCCCTGGGATTGGAGCCGGTTTTGGACACCGTTCGGCCTGATATGAGTGAAAGCAGCGAATTGTGGGCTGCGGCTTTTGCCATGCCGTGCGCGACGGCATGGATCTCGCCTTCGCCCGAAGCCGCTGCCGCAACCACGGACCGCCGTTCGGCAAGCATGGCGACATAGGATGCCAGAAGTGCTGCCAGCTGCACGGCAACAGCCATGAACAGCCCGTTTATGCCTTGCGCAGCACCCCCGATGACGATCAGCGACAACACGCCGGACGCGCAGATGAAGGCGATGCGGGCAACGCTGTCGGCGTCCGGGCTGGTCGCGTCGTTGACCAGGGCTTCGACAAAGGCCCAGAAAAACAGAACCGCGACGACCAGCAATGCGGTGGCAAGCGGCGCCACGACAACGAAATTGTCGAGGTTGACGAAGCGGGTACCCTCGATTGTGGCACCGATCACGCCGAGCGCCGCCGCCACACCACGGTTTCCGTCGATGCAGATGAGCGCAAGCAGGGCGAAAACAATCGTCCAGTGCAAGGTCAGAAAAGAGGTCAGTACCTGTCGCATCGGTGTTCCTGCTTCGCAAAGCAGGAGACGGCCAATCTGAACCATTGCCTGCTTGCGCCGGGACAGTGGGCCTTGCCGCTCGCCATCGCAACGGAAACCATTTGTTAAGGTTAACGGAAATTAGCCATATGCGAGAGGATACGGACCAACGCCTCAAAACTGTGGATGGCGCCGGTTTTTGCGATGCTCGCGGCTCAGTTCACCGGCGGATAGAGCGTGTCGATGATCATGCGTGCATCGTGGCGCGAATCGATCATGCCATAGGTGTTGCGCCATTGGCCGGCCAATCGCGTCTCGACGAAAGCGTCGGCGATCCGCCCTGCCCCCAGACGGCGCAATTCTGCCGCCGCAGCCGACAGAGCCAGCTGCTCGGTGAGCAGCCGAGCCGAACCTTCGTCGGTTGTAGCGACCTGCATCGCCGCCTTCAGCACGCCGATCGTGCCGCGTCCGCCGGCGCCGAGATCGCGGTCGATGCCGGCCAGCACATCCTCGAACAGGCCGGGCGCACGGCCAAGCACGCGCAGCACGTCGAGCGCCATGACATTGCCCGAGCCCTCCCAGATCGCGTTGACCGGGGCCTCGCGATAATAGCGGGCGAGCGGCGCCTCCTCGACATAGCCATTGCCGCCGAGGCACTCCATCGCCTCATAGAGCAAAGGCGGCGCGATCTTGCAGACCCAGTATTTGACGACCGGCGTCATGGCGCGGGCAAACGCCGCTTCACCGCGGTCGCTGGCCGCCTCGTCGAAGGACCGCGCCAGCCGGAACGACAGTGCGGTGGCGGCGGCGACATCGAGTGCCATGTCGGCCAGCACGCGCTGCATCAACGGCTGCTCGATCAGGGTCGAACCGAACACCTGACGATGGCGGGCATGATGAACGGCCTCGGCGAGGCCCGCGCGCATGATCGCCGACGAGGCGATGGCACAATCGAGCCGGGTGAGCGTCACCATGTCCATGATCGTCTTCACACCGGCACCGGGTTCGCCGACCATCTCGCCGATGGCATTGACGAATTCGACTTCGGAGGATGCGTTGGAACGGTTGCCGAGCTTGTCCTTCAGCCGCTGGAAGCGGAAGCCGTTGCCCGAGCCGTCACCGAGAACGCGCGGTACGAGGAAGCACGACAGCCCCTCCGGCGCCTGCGCCAGCACCAGGAAGGCATCCGACATCGGCGCCGACATGAACCATTTGTGCCCGGTCAGACGATAAAAACCGCTGCCGGCGCGTTCCGCCCTCGTCACATTGGCGCGCACATCGGTGCCGCCCTGTTTCTCGGTCATGCCCATGCCGAGCGTCAGCCCGGTTTTCTCGACCGGCGGCTTTTGGCTCTGGTCATATTTGCGCGTCGTCACGCGCGGCGCCCATTCACGAAACAGTTTCGGGCTGGCCATCAAGGCCGCTAGCGAAGCGTTGGTCATGGTGATGGGGCACAGATGCCCGGTCTCGAGCTCCGCCGTCAGATAAAACCGGGCGGCACGGACCTGATGGCGGCGGCCGATCTCGGTGTCGCCGTTTTCCCACACCGAGGAATGCAGCCCATTGGCCACGGAGCGGCGCATCAAGGCGTGATAGGCGGGATGGAACTCGACCACGTCGATGCGCCGTCCTTGGCGATCATGCGTCCTCAGCTTCGGCGTCTCGACATTGGCGAGGCGCGCCAGTTCCTGCGCCTCCTGCGTCAGCACGAAACGGCCGAGACCGTCGAGTTCCCGGCGCACCGGATCGGAAAAACGCTCCGCGAGCTGGATCAGCAACGGATCGCCCCGCCAGGCGTTGCCGCCCGTCAGCGGCGGCGGCTGGTTCGTCACGTCGTCGGTCACGCCCAATCCTTCTATCGTCAGAAAGCCACGAATCCGAGGCTGTCGGCTAGATATAGCCAAGCCATGCAGCGCGCGCGATGAAAATACCGGCCGATACAATCGGCCGTCTACACGAAAAAAATGAGGAGAACGGCTCCAATGCAAAGCTGGCGCTTGCAGCCGCAAAGTCTCCACCCTATAGCAGCCCCTTGAGATGACCGACGCTTCGTCCCCCTATCCTCATCGCCATCTTCTGGGCATCCGCGACCTTTCCCCTGCCGACATCGAGCTGTTGCTCGACAGGGCGGACCGGGCGGTCGCGATCTCGCGGCAGTCCGAGAAGAAAACCTCGACGCTGCGCGGCCGCACACAGATCAACCTGTTCTATGAAGCCTCGACGCGCACGCAGTCGTCGTTCGAACTGGCCGGAAAGCGGCTTGGCGCCGATGTCATGAACATGTCGGTGGCAAGCTCTTCGGTGAAGAAGGGCGAAACGCTCATCGACACGGCGATGACGCTGAATGCCATGCGGCCCGACATACTGATCATCCGCCACCAGTCGGCCGGTGCGGCCGCGCTTCTCGCGCAGAAGGTCGGCTGCTCCGTCGTCAATGCCGGCGACGGCGCGCATGAGCACCCGACACAGGCGCTGCTCGACGCGCTGACCATCCGCCGCGCCAAAGGCCCGCTGTCGAAGCTGATCGTGGCGATCTGCGGCGACATCCTGCATTCGCGCGTGGCGCGCTCCAACATCATGCTGCTCAACGCGCTCGGCGCGCAGGTGCGCGTCGTTGCGCCGTCGACGCTGCTGCCCACTGGCATCGAGAAGATGGGCGTCATCGTCACCCGTTCGATGGCCGAAGGCCTCAAGGACGCCGATGTGGTGATGATGCTGCGCCTGCAGCGCGAGCGCATGGAAGGCGCCTTCGTGCCTTCGGTGCGCGAGTATTTCCGCTATTTCGGCCTCGATGCGGAAAAACTGAAGGCGGCCAAAGACGACGCGTTGGTGATGCACCCCGGACCGATGAACCGTGGCGTCGAGATCGCTTCGGAAATCGCCGACGGCCCGCAAAGCGTCATCCAGGAACAGGTCGAAATGGGCGTTGCTGTGCGCATGGCGGTCATGGAAGCGCTGCTCGATCCCCGTCGCAACCAAGAGGGCCGCGGCGCATGAGCATAACGGTCTTTGAGCGCGCCCGCATCGTCGACCCCTCGCGCGGCATCGACGAGATCGGCGCCGTCATCGTCGATGGCCGCAAGATCGTTGCCGCCGGCAAGGCAGCGCTCAACCAGGGCGCGCCCGAGGGCGCCACCATAATCGACTGCGCCGGCAAGGCGATCATTCCAGGCCTGGTCGATGGCCGCGTCTTCATCGGCGAACCGGGCGGCGAGCATCGCGAAACCATTGCGTCGGCGAGTGTCGCGGCGGCGGCTGGCGCCGTCACCTCCATCGTCATGATGCCCGATACCGACCCAGTGATCGACAATGTGGCGCTGGTCGAGTTCGTGCTGCGCACCGCGAAAGACACGGCTATCGTCAACGTCTTTCCGGCAGCGGCGATCACCAAGGGCCTCGACGGGCGCGAGATGACCGAGTTCGGCCTGCTGCGCGAAGCCGGCGCGGTCGCCTTCACCGATGGCCGCCACACCATATCGAGTGCGCTGGTGATGCGCCGCGCGCTGACCTATGCGCGCGACTTCGGCGCCACCATCGTGCATGAGACGCAGGATGCGGACCTCGGTTCATCCGGCGTGATGAATGAAGGCCTCTACGCCAGCTGGCTCGGCCTTTCCGGCATTCCGCGCGAGGCCGAATCCATCCCGCTGGAACGCGACCTTGCGCTGGCGCGGCTGACGCGCGGTTCGTACCATGCGGCGAAGATCTCGACGGCGATGGCGGCAAACGCTGTAACGCGTGCCAAGGCCGACGGGGCGACGGTGACGTCGGGCGTGGCGATCCACAATCTGTCGCTCAATGAAAACGATGTCGGCGAATACCGCACCTTCTTTCGCCTGACGCCGCCATTGCGTGCCGAGGAAGACCGGCTGGCGATGATCGAGGCGGTCAGGGACGGTACGATCGACGTCATCGTCTCCTCGCACGATCCGCAGGATGTCGACACCAAGCGCCTGCCCTTCGCCGATGCGGCGGCCGGCGCCATCGGGTTGGAGACGCTGCTGGGCGCGGCCTTGCGGCTCTACCACAATGGCGACGTGCCGTTGCTGAGGCTGATCGAGACCCTGTCCACGGCCCCGGCAAAACTGTTCGGACTGCCCGGTGGCACGCTGAAGCCCGGCGCTGTCGCCGATCTTGCGCTTGTCGACCTCGACGAACCCTGGATCGTCAGCGAAAGCGGCATTCGTTCGCGCTCAAAAAACACCTGTTTCGAAGGTGCGCGCCTGCAAGGCAAGGTCTTGCAAACTCTGGTTGCGGGCCGCACAGTGCTCTCCGTCTGAGCCGGACAACCCGCGCACCGCGCCTGATCCGGCCAAACTGGGGGAAATGCGGGGGAAACAATGACTTACAGCCTCATCCCATCGCTTGTGTTCGGCTATCTCCTGGGCTCGATTCCGTTCGGGCTTCTGCTCACCCGCGCGGCCGGCCTTGGCGATGTGCGCCAGATCGGCTCGGGCAACATCGGCGCCACCAATGTTCTGCGCACCGGCAACAAGGGCCTAGCCGCGGCGACGCTGTTGCTCGACGTGCTGAAGGGCACGGCCGCCGTGCTGATTGCTGGCTATTTCGCGCCTGACCTGGCGATCTGGGCCGGTCTCGGCGCCTTTCTCGGTCATCTCTTCCCGGTATGGCTGGGCTTCAAGGGCGGCAAGGGCGTCGCCACCTATCTCGGCGTGCTGATCGGCCTTGCCTGGCAGGTAGCGCTGATCTTCGCCGTCGTCTGGCTGGTGATGGCATTCCTCTTCCGTTATTCCTCGCTTGCGGCGCTGACGGCGGCGGTCATCGTGCCGATCGCCCTCTATGTCCTGAGCACGCCGCAAATTGCCGGATTGTTCGTGGTGATGAGCGTCATCGTTTTCATCAAGCACCGGGAAAACATTTCGCGCCTGCTTGCCGGCACCGAGGGCAAGATCGGAGCCAAGGGATGAGCGAGCCGACCGCCGGGCCGCGCCTCAGCGACCGGCAGCGGCTGAGCTGGCTACGACTGATCCGCACCCAGAATGTCGGCCCTGCCTCCTTTCGCGACCTGATCAACCGCTTCGGCTCAGCCGAAGCGGCGCTTGAAATACTGCCGGAACTGATGATTTCGGGCGGCGCCATCCGGATCGCCCGCATCCCGTCCGTTGCCGAGGCCGAGGCCGAACTGGAAACAGCTGGAAAGGCCGGCGCCCGCTTTGTCGGCATCGGTGAAGCAGACTACCCACCCCTCTTGCGCAACATGGATCATCCGCCGCCCCTGCTGGCGGTAAAGGGCAACGCAGCTGTTTTCCGGCTGCCGGGTGTCGCCATAGTCGGGGCACGCAACGCGTCGCTGGCCGGCATCAAGATGGCGCGCATGCTGGCAGCCGACCTCGGCCGCGACGGCTACGCAATCGTCTCCGGCCTGGCGCGCGGCATCGACACAGCGGCGCATCAGGGCAGTCTTGCGACCGGCACGATCGGCGTGCTGGCCGGCGGCCTCGACCAGCCTTATCCGCCTGAAAATGCAGGCCTGTGCGAAGAGATTGCCGAGCGTGGCGCCATCATTTCGGAGATGCCGTTCGGCTGGCAGCCGCGCGCTCAGGATTTTCCGCGCCGCAACCGCCTTGTCGCGGGTGCGGTCCTTGGGCTGGTGGTGGTCGAGGCAGCGCAACGCTCTGGGTCCCTGATCAGCGCCAGGCTTGCCGGCGAAATGGGCCGACTGGTCTTCGCTGTACCGGGCTCACCGCTCGATCCACGCGCCGCCGGCGCCAACGGCCTGCTCAAGGAGGGCGCCACCCTGGTCACCGAGGCATCGGATATTTCCAGGGCAATCGCGCCGCTGACCGGCATGCGAGCGCCCGACGTGCCGCCGTTCGAAGAGCCGCCCGACTTCTTGGCCGCACCACCGCCCGGCGAAAGCGACCGCGCCCGCGTCATCGAGGCGCTCGGCCCGACGCCAGTGCCGGTCGACGAGATCATCCGCCATACCCGCC
>NZ_RZQE01000118.1:0-13982 GCF_004022955.1 Mesorhizobium sp. M7A.F.Ca.US.002.01.1.1
CCGACATTTACACCGGCACGCCGCGCTTCACGCTTGGAATCCGGGAATATGCCGACGGGTTGAATTTCGTTGCGGTGGCGGTCGGTGTCTTTGGCATCGCCGAGATCCTGCGCAACCTCGAAAACGAGGATGAGCGCTCCGTGATGATCCGCAAGGTCACCGGCCTTATGCCGACCCGCGAGGACTTTCGGCGCATGGCAGCGCCCATCGTGCGCGGAACGATCATCGGTTCAGCGCTCGGCATCCTGCCGGGAGGCGGCGCGATCCTGGCAGCCTTTGCCTCCTACACGGTCGAAAAACGCGTCTCGAAAAACCCGAAGGAGTTCGGCAAGGGCGCCATCGAAGGCGTCGCCGGACCGGAATCGGCAAACAATGCCGGTGCGCAGACTTCCTTCATCCCGATGCTGACGCTGGGCATTCCGGCCAACCCTGTCATGGCGCTGATGATCGGCGCCATGATCATCCAGGGCATCGTGCCCGGCCCCAATGTCGCGACCGAACAGCCGGCGCTGTTCTGGGGCATCATCGCCTCGATGTGGATCGGCAATCTGATGCTGATCATCCTCAACCTGCCGCTGATCGGGCTTTGGGTGAAGCTGCTGACGATCCCCTATTACGTGCTTTTCCCGATCATCATGGCGTTCTGCTCGATCGGCGTCTACAGCGTCAACAGCAACGTCTATGATCTCTACGCCGTCGCCTTCTTCGGCTTCCTCGGCTACCTCCTGACCAAGCTGCGCTGCGAACCGGCACCGCTGCTGCTCGGCTTCGTGCTCGGCCCGCTGCTCGAGGAAAATCTGCGCCGCGCCATGATTCTCTCGCGCGGCGACCCGAGCACCTTCGTGACCAGACCGATCAGCGCCGGCCTGCTGCTCATAGCGCTCGCCGTGCTCGCCGTCGTCTTCCTGCCGGCGGTCAAGAAAAAGCGCGAAGAGGTGTTTGTGGAGGAGAGTTGAATTACGCCGCCGTTCCGCCTCGGTCCTGAACCTCTTCGACCGGGTCGAGCGGTGCGATCGGCACCAGCGGTGCCGGCACATCGGTCGTCTTGACCTCGGCCTTGCAGATGTCGGCGATGACGCAGGCCGGGCAATCCGGCTTGCGCGCCTTGCAGACGTAGCGGCCATGCAGGATCAGCCAGTGATGTGCATGGCGCATATATTCGTCCGGAATGATCTTCAACAATCCCTGCTCGACCTGTTCCGGCGTCTTGCCGGGCGCTAATCCGAGCCGGTTGCCTATGCGAAGAATGTGCGTGTCGACCGCCATCGTGTGCTGGCCGAAGGCCATGTTGAGCACGACATTGGCGGTCTTGCGCCCGACCCCGGGCAGCTTGACCAATTCATCTCGATTATCGGGTACCTCGCCGCCATGGTCGCGGATCAGCGCCTGCGACAGCGCAATCAAATTCTTCGCCTTGTTGCGCCACAGCCCGATGGTGCGGATATATTCGCCGACCCTTGCTTCCCCCAGCGCCAGCATCTTGTGCGGCGTATCGGCGGCCCTGAACAGCGCCCGCGTCGCCTTGTTGACGCCTACATCCGTCGCTTGCGCCGACAGCACCACCGCGACCAGCAGCGTGAAGGCGTTGACATGTTCGAGCTCGCCCTTCGGCTCGGGCCGCTGGACGGAAAAGCGCCGGAATATCTCTTTCACTTCGGCCGGGCTGTAGCGTAACGCGCTTCGCGCCGGCCGCGGGCGCGGCTTTGCGTTCGAACCATCGCGTCGTGCGGGCAACGGCTCTTTTTTGGACAGGGAAGAATCTTTGGACTTGGGGCTTGCCATTTCCCTCCTATAATATCCCCTCATGAGCGACACAAACGCCTCGTTTCAGGCCGACGAGCCATTCTTTCAGGCGCTACTGACCCCGCACCGGTCTCTGGGCCGGACAGGCTTCTTCGTCCTGATGGGCGCGCTGCTGTTCGGCTGGCTGGTGACAGGCGCGTTTTTCCTGTCGCGCGGCGCCTGGCCGGTGTTCGGCTTCTTCGGCCTCGACGTGGCCGCCGTCTACATCGCCTTTCGCATCAACTATCGTGCCGCTCGCGCACGCGAAGAAGTCTCGGTTTCGCGCACCAGCCTCGACATCCGCAAGACAGCCCCCTCGGGGAAATCGGAAGCGCATCGCTTCAATCCGTTCTGGGCGCGGTTTTCGGTGGCCCGTCACGCCGAGATCGGCATCACAGGCATGACGGTGCAAGGTGAAGGCCAGAACGTGCCGATCGGATCGTTCCTGGACCCCGATTCCCGCGAGAGTTTTGCCACCGCCTTTTCGCGCGCGCTGGCGGCCGCCAAGGCACGCTGAGCCAGCCGCGAGCGATTCCAGGGCTCGAATCCGGTGCCTATCCGGGTATGCGCCGCAAGAAGGCAAGTTTCGGGTGGCGATCGACGCCCCGAGGGGCGATATTCCGGCCCAAGGAGACAGTTCCATGAGCACACACACCGCAGTCCTCAAAAAGGACATCACGCCTGAGGGCAGCGATTATGAGATCGTGCGCCGTGCCATCGAGAAGATCAGTCTCGACTATCGTGATCAGCCTTCCCTCGAAGAGCTGGCCGAGGAGGTCGGCGAGACGCCGACCGGCCTGCAAAAACTCTTTACCCGCTGGGCCGGCCTGTCGCCCAAGGCCTTCCTGCAGGCGGTGACACTGGACCATGCGCGCAGGCTGCTCGATTCCGGCATGCCGCTGCTCGAGACCTCATTCGAACTGGGCATGTCCGGCCCCGGCCGGCTGCATGACCTGTTCGTCACGCACGAGGCGATGTCGCCGGGCGACTACAAGACACGCGGCGCCGGGCTCACCATCCGCTACGGCTTCCATTCCTCGCCGTTCGGTACCGCCCTGATCATGGCCACCGAGCGCGGGCTCGCCGGCCTCGCCTTCAGCGACCCCGGCGAGGAACGCGCCGCCTTCGCCGACATGTCCAGCCGCTGGCCGAACGCCATCTACGTCGAGGACATGACTGCCACCGGCCCCTATGCCGCCCGTATCTTCGACCCGACGCTGTGGCGCCCCGACCAGCCGCTGCATGTCGTCATGATCGGCACCGACTTCCAGGTTCGCGTCTGGGAGGCGCTGCTCAAGATCCCGATGGGCAAGGCCCGCACCTATTCCTCGATTGCGGCCAGCATCGGCGCCCCGTCCGCCAGCCGTGCGGTCGGTGCGGCCAACGGCGCCAATCCGCTCTCTTTCGTGGTGCCTTGTCACCGCGCCATCGGCAAATCAGGCGACCTCACCGGTTATCATTGGGGCCTGACCCGCAAGCGCGCCATTCTGGGTTGGGAAGCCGGGCAGGTATCGTAATATCGATTTTTCTCGATATTGCGAAGAAAAACATGGTTCTATCGGCGCTATCAAGTATAAGCGCTATTTACGCTGTGGTTCCGCTTTTGCAACCGAGGGCAACCTCCGGTTCCTGTAGTTGTTATTTTTGAGGCGTTATTTTAGGTAACTCTAAATTAACCACGATAAAGTGATGATGCTCTCATATTAATCCGGACGATCCGGCTTGATAGGAGGTCTCGATGACATTGTTTCGCGCCGCCTGCGGCGCAGCTCTGCTGGTTGCCAGCGTCGACGAGGCCGCGTTGGCCACGACGCAGAATGTCATCTTCAACGGCACGATCGCGCCCACCTGCACGCTGGTCGTTGCCACCAACGGTACGATGACGGCCAGTCCCGATCTCCAGTCCCTGAGCTCCCACAACAGCGGCGGCTCGGCTGGAACCGTGACGCTGACGACGACCGGAGGTGTGTCGCTGAGCGTCGACCCGGTCACCACCATGACGGTGCCATCCGCCGACAGCACGTCGACGACCTGGACACCCACCTACTCCGCCGCCGGCGCGCATTCCATCGTCGAGACCGGCTCGACAACCAGCATCACCACCCCCGGCGCAGATCTCGTCTCGGTTCACCTTGCCGGAACCAAGGGCGGCAGCAATCGCTTCGCCAACGGCAATTATCAGGCAACGGTAACGCTGCGCTGCGAATGACGCGAGCGAAGGAGGGGTCGTGAAACATGCTCGAATCCTGGCGACGGCGTTGGCCGTCGGATTGGCGCCCGTTGCCGCCAAGGCTCAGTCGATGTCGCCGATGCGTGGCGAGATCAACAGCTTCACCGACGTCTTTGCGGTTCGCGTCTTCCCCGCCAATCCCTACGACCGCAACATCCGGGTCGAAATTCACGTCTACGATCAGGATTTCCAGCCGGTAGATGCCAGGGTCTCTCCAAATGTCTTCCAACTGGCCTCCCAGGCCTCCCGTTCTGTCCTTGTGGTTGTGCCTTTCGGCGGCGCTGCCGAGCGTAAAGTGCGTATCTGTACCGAAAGCATCCCCTTTCCCAATCAACAGACGCAGATAAGGGCACAGATATGCGGAAAGTTTTTTGGGCGCCGCAAGTCCTGACACTGGCGCTCGCGGCTGTTTGGGCGGGTGCCTCGCCGGCCGGGGCCGAGGACGTCTACAACCTCAACCAGAACGAAAGCGGCTTCAACCTGCCCGGCGTCACCTTGCCCCAGGGCCAGGACGAGGTCCATGCCGCGGATGGCACCACTTGCCGTTCCGCCGTCTCCGGCTCCGGCGCCTATGTCGATCTCGGCGTCATCAGAGGCAACAGCCAGTCCGACAATGATGTCGCCACTTACGGCCGCGTGGTGATCCCCATCGGGCGTACGCCCAAGCGCGTCGATTGCAGCCGTCTCTACGAGCTTGAGGTCGAGCGCCTTCAGCTGGAGCTGAAACTCCTCAAAATGGGCCTCGGCACCGACGGCCAGACGGCGAGTATTGCCGCCACCGCTCCCGCGACCGCATCACCGGGGTGGGCCAACGAAGGCTGGAGCATCAGAACCGGAAATGGCGATGGCAAGAAAAAGAAGAAGCAGTAGCCGCGCGCTGTTTGCGATGGCGGCACTTGCCGGTTCCTGCCTTCCGATGCAGGCGGCGATCATCGGCACCTGCACCATCATGGTCGGGGCGTCCGGAACGATGAAGGCCAGTCCCGCCATCAGCATACTGGGCTCCAAACAGGCAGGCGGATCGAGCGCCAGCGCCACCGTGGTGGCAAGCTCCCTGTTATGCTCAATACTCAACCTGCTTGACTGCTATTCGGTTTCGGCGCCGGCGCCTGCCGCATTCTCGTCCGCGCCGAGCGGCGGTGGCACCAACGTGACGTTCGCTTCGGTCTTCCGCCTCGATGGCTCGGGGGCCGATGTCAACGGAAGTGTGCCGCAGAGGGTTGCCAACGGCACCCACGCGATGCAGGGCGACCTCACCGCCACCAAGTCGAGCGGTATCTTTCCCGCCGGCAACTATCAGGGCACGGTCACCGTGCGCTGCGAATAAGGCCGCGACAACTCAAATCGGGCTGGACCATGCGCGTGGTCTGGCAAGCTGCGGCCTTACAGGTTAGCTTCCACGCAATCGGAACGATCTGCGTTCGCCCGGACGCACGAAGACGCTCCGGCATTTTGAATTTGCGTTGCCAGGAGGCCCTGCTTGATTATCGTCATCGGCTCGATCAACCTCGACCTTATCGCCAAGGTCGACCGCTTGCCGAGCCCCGGCGAGACGGTGGGCGGCTCGGCCTTCACCACCGCGCCCGGGGGCAAGGGCGCCAACCAGGCCCTGGCCGCCGCACGCGCCGGCGCCTCGGTGCGCATGGTCGGCGCCGTCGGCAGGGACAGCTTCGCCGCCGAGGCACTGGCATTGCTGCGCGACGGCAAGGTCGACCTGTCCGGCGTTGCCGAGACTCACGCCTCGACCGGCACGGCACTGATCATGGTCGCCGACGACGGCGAGAACATCATCGCCGTGGTGCCGGGCGCCAACGCTTCCGTGGTGCCCGGCGATCTCTCCAAGGCCTTTCTGAAAAAAGGCGACGTCGTGCTGCTGCAAAATGAGATTCCGCTGGCCACCGTCGATGCCGCCCTCGACCAGGCAAGGGCGGCCGGCGCCATCACGGTGCTCAACACAGCACCTTTCCAGGCGCAAGCAGCCGGCTTTCTCGGCAAGGCCGACTATGTCGTCGCCAACGAAACCGAGTTCGACCTGTATGGCGAAGCGCTGTCGCTGCAAGGCCGCGATCGGGCGGTGCGCATGCGCGACTTTGCCGGAAAGACCGGCCGCACCGTCGTCGTCACGCTCGGCGGCGATGGCGTGATGGCGGCGACACCGACCGAGTTCCTGGCCGTTGCTGCGCGCAAGATCGTCCCCGTCGACACGGTCGGCGCCGGCGATACGTTCTGCGGCTATTTCGCCGCCAGCCTGTCGTCGGGCCTCACGCTCGAACAGGCGCTGGCGCGCGCCGGCGCGGCCGGCTCGCTGGCCTGCCTGAAACCTGGCGCCCAACCGGCGATCCCGCTCGCCAAAGACGTCGATCAGGCGCTGCAGGAAACCCATTAAAATGCTGCGTCCTCAAACAAAACATGCCGTGCCACCGGCAGGCGACATCTGCCGCCTGTCCGCAGTCGAACTCGCCGGCGCGATCCGGGAGAGGGAGCTTTGCGTGCGCGAGGTGGTGGCGGCATTCCTCGACCGCATCGAGGCGGTCAATCCGCTGGTCAACGCCATCGTCTCCTTGCGCGATCGCGCCGATATCCTGCGCGAAGCCGATGCGGCCGATGCCAGCCCAACGCGAGCCAAAACCAACCCGCTCTTCGGCCTGCCGATGGCCATCAAGGACCTCGCCTCGACCACGGGCCTCAGGACCTCTTTCGGCTCGCCGATCTTCGCCGATTTCGTGCCGCAGGAGGACGATTTCTTCGTCGAGCGCATCCGCAATGCCGGCGCCATTATCATCGGCAAGACCAACGTCCCCGAATTCGGGCTTGGTTCCAACACCTACAACGCCGTGTTCGGGCCGACGCTGAACGCCTTCGATCCGGCCCTGACCGCCGGAGGCTCGAGCGGCGGCGCGGCCGTTGCCCTGGCGCTCGACATGGTGCCCGTCGCCGATGGCAGCGACTTTGGCGGCTCGCTGCGCAACCCGGCCGCCTGGAACAATGTTTTTGGCTTCCGCCCGTCGCAAGGACTTGTTCCCGGCGGACCCGATTTCGAAGTCTTCCATGCGCAGATGGGCGTCGACGGGCCGATGGGCCGCAACGTCCGTGACATGGCACTGCTGCTCGATGTGCAGGCCGGTTACCACCCGCACGCGCCATTGTCCTACGAGAAACCCGGCTCGTTCCTCGAAGGGCTTGGAATACCCGCAACTGGTGGCCGCATCGCCTGGCTCGGTGATCTCGGCGGTCATCTGCCGGTTGAAACAGGCGTTCTCGGCCTGTGCGAGGCGGCACTTGGCCGCTTTGCGGAAGCGTCCTTCGCGACCGAGCCCCTGCTGCCGGATTTCGATTTCGAAGCGCTGTGGCAGGCCTTCGTGACGCTGCGCCAGGCCAGCAGCGGCTGCGCGCTCAAAACCCACTATGACGATCCCGCGAAGCGCCGCCTGCTCAAGCCGGAAGCCATCTGGGAAGTGGAGAACGCAACGCGGCTGACGGCGCCGCAGATCCGCGCCGCTTCGGTCATCCGCACGTCCTGGCATCGCACGCTGCTGTCGATCTTCGACCGCTATGATCTGATTGCGCTGCCGACAGCGCAGGTCTTCCCCTTCGACATCGATACGCATTGGCCGCGTGAGGTCGCCGGACGCACAATGGACAGCTATCACCGCTGGATGCAGGTTTCCGCCTTCGCGACCTTGGGCGGCTGCCCGGCGGCCAATGTGCCGGTCGGCTTCGACGATAGAGGGCGGCCGATGGGCATGCAGCTGATCGGCCGGCCACGCGGCGACCTTGCCGTGCTCAAGGCGGCGGCCGCCTATGAGGCAACACTGCCCTGGCCGGCCGGCGCCTGAATCGCACGCGTTGGCGTGCCGCGGCGCTTCGCGCACCGGCTTGCATCGCTATCGCCGCCATGCATTGATTATCCTCAGCCGCGCCGCCTCGGCGGTATTCCTGGGGAAAAAGCATGTCGCTCGAACTCTACGCCGCCTATGTCCTCGCTTGCATCGTCATTATCCTGGTGCCCGGTCCGACGGTCACGCTGATCATTGCCAACAGCATCCGCCATGGCTCGCGCGCCGGCCTCGCCAACGTCGCCGGCACGCAGGCCGGGCTTGCCGTGATGATCGCCATCGTCGGCATCGGCCTCAACACGCTGATCGCAGGCATGGGCCACTGGTTCGAGTGGGTACGACTGATCGGCGCGGCCTATCTGATCTGGATGGGTGTGCAGATGTTCCGCTCCAAGGGCACGTTGAATGCCGATGGAACAGCGAGAAAGCCGCGCGGCGGCTTCTTCCTGCAGGGCCTGCTGGTGGCGCTGAGCAACCCCAAGACGCTGATTTTCTTCGGCGCCTTCTTTCCGCAGTTCATTTCGCCGCAAGGCAACTACTCGCTGCAGATCGCCGTCATGGGTCTGACCGCCATGATCTTCGCCGCCTTCTCGGATTCGACTTACGCGCTGGCCGCCGGCCGCGCCGGGCGCCTGCTGTCGGCCGGCCGCATCAAACTCCTGTCGAGGATCAGCGGCAGCTTCATGGTCGGCGGCGGCCTGTGGCTGGCGTTTTCGCGGTCGAAGTAAAGGCGGCCGAGCCGGCGCCGCAAGGAGTTGCAGCACCCTGGAATGGCAACAGATTGAAAGTGTGCTGTCCCACCACCACATGAATCTGGCTTGAGGGATTCATGTCTGTCTTTTGGACTTGGGATGGTTTGAAGAGGAACGCGCCTGGCGTGATCCTCTTTATTGGTGCGTTTGCGGTTATGATCATGTTGGCGGCAAACAAATGGATCAACGACGCCAGCCCGATCCGATCGGTCGACACAGTCGAGGCAAACGTCGAAAGTGTCCGGTTGGACCATGGCCGCGGCATATATCTGGTTTCTATCGAGAACGGTTCGTCTGTCCTTATCGATGACGATCACCCGCATCTGATCGGCTCGCGCACAAACATCGAACGCGTCACGCGCGACAATGGCTTCGTCTTCTACCGATTCGTGAATTGAATCATGGCAACAGTATCTTCTCTCAGAAACCGCCTGCTTCTGTTTCAGGCAGAATACCGAGACGCAGTCATTGGTGTCGTATTCTTCTGCGCACTGCCCCTGGCGGCGCTGATCCCGATTGCGATGAACCAGGACAATCCGGTTGTGGCAACTCAGAGTGTGATGGGCACTATCGAGTATGTGAGGTTAATGCCCATCAATCCGAAGATGGCTGCCGGGCGCGGGCTGTATTACACATACGATGTCCGCCTTGATGGCAACAGCGCGGTGACATCCATCGATGATGAAGTGGGGATGCCGCACCTTGTCGGTTCGGTCATCCCCATCGAGCGGCAACATCATAAGCGCGGCGGAGACACCTATCGGTTTCTCAATGAGTGAAGACGCGTGCTCACAAGTTCAGTTCTGTTCTGACGGTCAGTTAAGCCGCCCCAGCCTCTCCACCAGCAAGGCGAAAAACGCATCATGGTCGATGTCGCGCATCACCATGGCGTTCTTCGGCCGTTTGGTGACGCCCCACCAGTCGATCACGGTCATGCCCATGGTCAGTTCCGAGGCGGTTTCCACGCTGACGTTGCAGTTGCGGCCCTTGAACAGGTCCGGCTTCAACAGATAGGCGATGACGCAAGGATCGTGCAGCGGGCCACCGTCGGTGCCGTATTTCTCTTCATCGAAGCGCTCGAAGAACTCCAACATCTCCGCGGTGGCGGTGCCGACCCTGGTGCCCAGCGCGCGGAAGGCCTGCGTGCGCTTGGCGGTGGTCAGCGCCTTGTGGGTGACGTCGAGAGGCATCATGACGATCGGAATGCCGGATTTGAGCACGACATCTGCGGCCTGCGGGTCGACATAGATGTTGAATTCGGCGGTCGGTGTGACATTGCCGCCTTCGAAGAAGCCGCCGCCCATCAGCACGATTTCCTTGATGCGCGGTGCGATGCGCGGCTCGCGGATCAGCGCCAGCGCAATGTTGGTGAGCGGGCCGAGCGCGCAAAGCGTGATCGTGCCGCTTTCTTCGCTCATCAGCGTCTCGACGATGAAATCGACCGCGTACTGGTCCTGCAGCTTCATCGTCGGTTCGGGCAATTGCGGACCGTTGAGGCCGGTCTTGCCATGCACTTCCTCGGCGGTGACCAGTTCGCGCGTCAGGGGCCGGATGGCACCGGCATAGACCTTGATGTCCGGGCGGCCGGCCAGCTCGCAGATCTTGCGGGCATTCTTTTCGGTAAGCTTCAGCGGCACGTTGCCGGCAACGGCTGATATGCCGACGATCTCCAGTTCGGAGCTGCCGAGCGCCAGCAATATGGCGACGGCATCATCCTGGCCGGGATCCGTGTCGATGATGATCTTGCGTGACTGGGGCATTTCAATTCCTTGTTTGGCGAGGTCGTGGACTTGCATCGATCCGATCGGAACATCCAAATGACGCCGAAGCGGCCGCGAGCTGCCAGGCCGAACCGCTCGACCGGGGAAGACAATCCCGACCCGCGCGCTTTTCCTTGCATCTGCTCGCCGTTTCAAGCGCCATGTCTGTCATTCCTGTGAGTCCACGGCCTGGTCTTTTTGGGCGGGTCTGTTGACGGCTTGAACTTGGTCGCGGGGCGGACCATATCAAGGCCATCGGGAAAAATGCCATCTGGGTTTTTCCACTTTATGTCGCTCTTGAGAGGACAGTGTAACATGAGCCGAATGACGCCCTTTTCCAGCCCGCTTCTGCTTGGTTTCGACGCCATGGAAAAGACCCTGGAACGCTTGGCGAAGTCCGGTGACAGCTACCCTCCCTACAACATCGAACGCCTCAGCGGCGCCGACGGCAAAACCGAAAGGTTGCGCATCACATTGGCGGTCGCCGGTTTCGCCGAAAGCGATCTCGATGTCACCACGGAGGAAAACCAGTTGGTCGTGCGCGGCCGTCAGACCGACGACACCGAGCGCGAATTTCTTCATCGCGGCATCGCCGCGCGCCAGTTCCAGCGCTGTTTCGTGCTGGCCGACGGCATGCGGGTGATCGCAGCGGAGTTGAAGAACGGCCTTTTGGCGATCGACCTCGATCGGCCGGAGTCCGAACGGCTGGTACGGAAAATAAACATATCGGTGAAAGACTGATCTTTACCGATGGCTCTCATGCGGGATGGCCTTGAGCGGCGTCCTCGCGCCAAGGAGGCTTTGAAATGACCAGAACTGAAACTATCACCATGACCAATGGCGAATTCGCTCATCTCGGCGAGGGCTCGGTCGCTTATCTCAGAAAGGTCTCGAGCGACGAATTGCTCGGCCGTTTCCCCAATCTCGGCGAAATCGCTCCCGGCATGGAACTGTGGGCGCTGTTTGCCGCCAATGGCCAGCCGATCCTGCTTTCCGACGCGCGTGACCGCGCACTGGCCGGTGCCATGGAAAACGACCTGACCACGGTCGCCATCCACTAAGACCCAGCGCGCCGCCCTGTTAGGCGCGACCAGCAGGCTCAAACGCATAGGGCCGCCCGTGGCGGCCCTTGAAGTTCGTCTCACCAGAAAAATCAGGCCGCGTGCGAGGCCTGGGTGTCCGATAAAAGCGCGTGGATAGCCGCGGCGTCGCGCGTACCCCTGATCTTGGCCACCGTGTCGGCGTCACGCAGCACTCGCGCGATGCGCGACAGTGCCTTGAGGTGATCGGCACCCGCCCCTTCCGGCGCCAGCAGCAGAAACACCAGATCGACGGGCTGATCGTCCAGCGATTCGAAATCGACAGGCGTCTCCAGCCGGGCGAAAACACCTGCGATGCGCTTCACGCCGGCCAGCTTGCCGTGCGGGATGGCGATGCCGTTGCCGACGCCGGTCGAACCCAGCCGCTCACGCTGCAGGATGGTGTCGAACACCTCCCGCTCCGGAATGCCGGAAATCGCCGCCGCCCGTTCGGACAGCAATTGCAGCAGCTGCTTCTTGGAGTTCGCCTTCAACGCCGGCAATATCGCCGGAACGTTGATAAGATCGCTCAGATCCATGCTTGAAAATCCCTTGTTCGCCTGCCGTCACCAGTCCTCACCCCTCGTGCGGCCGGCTCTTATCCCAGTGCGACCTCGTCGTCACCGTGCGACCCTTGTCGTCACCGTGCGACCGTTGTCGTCACGCTTGTGCGACCTTGGTCGTCGACGGGTCGATCCAACCGATATTTCCATCGGGTCGGCGATAGACGATGTTGAGATGGTCGGTTCCCGCGTTGCGGAAGACGAAGACCGGGCTGTCCTTGGTGTCGAGCTCGATGACCGCCGACGCCACCGACATGGTCTTCAGCGTCATGGTTGATTCGGCGACGATGGCCGGCGCGAAATTCTCCGGAATGTCCTCGTCGTCATCGGCAAGCGGCGCCATCACCGTGTAGGCTATGTCGGTCGGTTGGCCGTTGGCGGCGCCCGAATTGTGCGATTTCAGCCGGCGCTTGTAGCGCCTCAGGCGGGTTTCCAGACGGTCCGCCGCCGCCTCGAAGGCAAGCGTCGGATCCTGGGCATCGCCGGTGGCCTGCAGCGAAGCGCCGGAATCCAGCCGGATCATGCAATCCGCCGAATAGCGCGAACCCGATTTGATGACCGTGACATGTCCGGCAAAGCCGCGATCGAAATATTTGCCGATCGCTTCGCCGACACGATCGTTGATGCGTGTCCGAAACGCATCGCCGATGTCCATGTGTTTTCCCGATATGCGCAGATTCATCTGAAAACTGACCTTCCTTGCTCAGGCTTCAAACTGGCCCGAGTTTATACTCGTGATCCGTGCGCACAAGCTTTGCGGCGTCACTTGCGCCGATTTTAAATCCAGACTTTCCGGTTGATCACAAGCCGCCCTTTGACCGTCCCGAGGCCAACGTCGTGACGGACCATCCGCATGCGGGCATCTAGCCCGTCTCATGCGGGCGGGCTTCTAGCCAGTTCACCGCGGCTTGTCAATGAAGTGCTGGCTTGTGGAAAATCGACTCGCCTCAGCGCCCGGCGCTGGCCATCGCACGTTTCTCGCGCCGGCGCTGCACCGAGGAGGGGATATTCATGCCTTCCCGGTACTTGGCGACCGTACGCCTTGCAATGTCGACGCCACTTTCGCGCAACATGTCGACGATTGCATCGTCGGAAAGCACGTCGACGGGCTTCTCCTCGTCGATCAACTGCTTGATGCGGTCACGCACGGCTTCCGAGGAGTGCGCATCGCCGCCGCCCGATGCGGCGATCGAGGCGGTGAAGAAGTAGCGAAGCTCGAACACGCCGCGCGGCGTCAGCATGTATTTATTGGCTGTGACCCGGCTGACGGTCGATTCGTGCATGCCGATGGCGTCGGCCACCGTGCGCAGATTGAGCGGCTTCAGCTGCCGCACGCCATGGACGAGGAAGGCGTCCTGCTGGCGAACGATTTCCGAAGCGACCTTGAGGATGGTCTTTGCCCGCTGGTCGAGGCTGCGCGTCAGCCAGTTGGCGTTCTGCAGGCATTCGGCCAGAAAATCCTTTTCCGCCTGGTTCTTGGCCTGCGGAGAGACCTGGGCGAAATAGATATGGTCGACCAACACCCGCGGCAGCGTTTCGGCATTGAGTTCGACCGTCCAGCTGCCGTCATTGGCCGCGCGCACCTCGACATCGGCGACGATCGCGTCGCTGGCGCCGCCCGAAAACGCCATGCCCGGCCGGGGATCGAGCGCCCGGATTTCGGCCAGCATGTCGAGCAGATCCTCCTCGTCGACACCGCAGATCCGTTTCAATGCGTGAAAATCGCGCCGTGCCAGGAGTTCGAGATTGGCGACCAGCGCCTTCATCGCCGGATCGAGCCGGCTCCGCACGGCAAGCTGCAGCGACAGGCATTCGGCCAGGTCGCGGGCAAACAGGCCGGCCGGCTCGAAGGTCTGACACACCGCCAGCACCTTCGCCACGGCGGCCGCATCCGCACCGAGACGAGCGGCGATCTCTGCCAGATCGGCACGCAGATAGCCGGTCTCGTCAAGGCCGTCGGCGAGGTCGGCGGCGATCAGA
>NZ_RZQE01000119.1:0-13839 GCF_004022955.1 Mesorhizobium sp. M7A.F.Ca.US.002.01.1.1
GATCTGGACCAGGTCCGCCACCGGCAGCGGCTTGTCGAGATTGGCGTTGATGTGATCGATGACCGGCTGCATGGCGCTTAGTTTTTCGGCGAAGGCATGGGAACCGAAGACATCGTCATAGAGCGCCATCGCAGCCTCGTAGGCTATCGCGGAAGCAGCACCCGGCGAAGCGGCGCCTTTGATCAGGCGCAAGCTGCAATCGGCAAGATGATCGATTGTCGCCGGCTGCAGCCGAAATACAGGACCCGAGACGCTGAGGATCGACTTGTGGATGCGCAGCGCTTCCTCGCCGTTCATCGAAATCCAGAAATATTCCCAGCGCTCATCTCCAGCCAGCCAGTAGCGGTGGTTGTGCGGCACCAGCACCAGCAATGTGTCGTTCTTCTGCAAGCGGTAGTTGCGGTTTTCGTAGCGCAGCCGGCCAGTCCCGCTGATCGTGTGCTGGAGCACGGTGAACGGTGTCTGACCGCGCTTGCGGCCGTCCCAGTCGTAGATTTCGTCCTCGCGCACTTCGTAGCCCGTGCTCGTCGGCATGGCGTGCAGGCGCTGGCGGCCGCGCGGCAGCGAGATCGTGCGCATGGACTGTCCGTGTTCTATCAAATCATGCAGCACAAAATTACCCCTGAAAGCATAATCCTTCTCTGGTCGCGCTCGCGAATAAGCGCATAATCCCCATCGAAAAGCGAGAGAGATCCGCAGTCAAGGAGCGGACAGGGAGGTTGGCGAGCCGGATTCCGGCTTGTCCTGCATACATGTCGCGGCATGTGGCTACAGCCTCCATTGTCATTCCTTGCCTGCAATTCGAAATGGAATGAGGTGCGGCTGATGAGTTTCAAAATCGCTATCATCGGTGCCGGCAGCGTCGGCTTCACCAAGAAATTGTTCACCGACATCTTGTGCGTGCCCGAATTCAAGGACATCGAATTCGCGCTGACCGATGTCAGCGAGCACAATCTTCAGATGATCAAGGCGATCCTCGACAGGATCGTCGAGGCGAACAGGTTGCCGACCAGGGTGACGGCGACCACAGACCGCCGCAAGGCGCTCGAAGGCGCTCGCTACGTCATCAGCTGCGTGCGGGTCGGCGGCCTCGAAGCCTACGCCGACGATATCCGCATTCCCTTGAAATACGGCATCGACCAGTGCGTCGGCGATACGATCTGCGCTGGCGGCATTCTCTATGGCCAGCGCAACATTCCGGTGATCCTGGATTTCTGCAAGGACATACGCGAGGTCGCCGAGACGAACGTCAAATTCCTGAACTACGCCAACCCGATGGCGATGAACACCTGGGCGGCGATCGAATACGGCAAGGTCGACACTGTCGGGCTCTGTCACGGCGTCCAGCACGGCGCCGAGCAGATCGCCGAGGTGCTTGGCGCGAAGTCCACGCAGGAGCTCGACTATGTCTGTTCCGGCATCAACCACCAGACCTGGTTCATCGACCTGCGCCTCAACGGCCGCCCCATTGGCAAGGATGAACTGGTGGCCGCTTTCGAGGCGCATCCGGTCTATTCCAGGCAGGAGAAGCTGCGCATCGACGTCCTGAAGCGCTTCGGTGTCTATTCGACCGAAAGCAACGGCCATCTTTCCGAATATCTGCCCTGGTACCGCAAACGTCCCGACGAGATCACGCGCTGGATCGATATGTCCGACTGGATTCACGGCGAGACCGGCGGCTATCTCCGCTACTCCACCGAAACCCGCAACTGGTTCGAGACGGAATATCCGCAGTTCCTCGAAGCGGCGTCCAAGCCGATCGACCGCGAGAAACGCTCCAACGAGCATGCCAGCCACATATTGGAGGCGCTGGAGACCAACCGCGTCTATCGCGGCCACTTCAACGTCAAGAACAATGGCGTGATCACCAACCTGCCGCAGGATGCCATCATCGAGTCGCCGGGCTTCGTCGACCGTTTCGGCATCAACATGGCCGCCGGCATCACGTTGCCGGAGGCTTGCGCCGCCACCTGCATCGCTTCGATCAACGTCCAGCGCATGTCGGTGCATGCCGCGATATCAGGCGACATCGATCTTCTGAAGCTCGCCGTGCTGCATGACCCGTTGGTCGGCGCGGTTTCGACGCCGGAGGAGGTCTGGCAGATGGTCGACGAAATGGTCGTCGCCCAGGCAGCCTGGCTGCCGCAATACGCCCATGCGGTTCCGGCCGCCAGGGAGCGGCTGTCGACATCCAAGGTGAAGACCCGCGAGTGGGCGGGCGCCGCACGGCGCAGCGTTCGCTCGATCGAGGAATTGCGCGCCGAAAAAGCCGCGCTGAAGCAAGCCGGCTGAAACGGGCCGGCTGAAACGGGCCGGCTGGAAATTCATGCGGTGATGGTGGATCCATGGGAGGCGGATCCACTGCCACGAAGCCGTTTGAATTCGAGGAGAGGCGGAGCGGGTGCAAACGCTCCGGACAAACAAGAGGGAGAGAGACAGTGAGGAATTTACGCAATATCGGCCTTGCTGCCGGACTGGCGCTGAGCGTCTCGGTCTCGGCACTCAGTGCTTACGCTTCCGAGCCGACGGTTCCGCCGGCGCCGACACCGTTTCCCGCCGAAGGCAAGATCAATTATGTCGCGCGCGACTCCATTCTGGAGTTCAAGGCGCTTCCCGAATATCACGAGCCGGACTGGGTCACCGAGAAATACGTCAAGACCGGCAAGCTTCCGCCGGTGAAAGACAGGCTGCCGAAGGAGCCGCTGGTCTTCAAGACGGGCAATATGCAAGACGGCATCGGCGTCTATGGCGATACGATGCGCCACGTCATCGGCGGGCGGCCGGAAGGCTGGAACTACGGCGCCGGTCAGACGCAAGGCTGGGGCGGCATCGACATCGGCCTCTCCGAATGCCTGACGCGCACCGCCCCGCTGTTCCAGGTCGAGGCCAAGGACACCGAGCCGCTGCCGAACCTGGCCAGGAGCTGGGATTGGTCGAGCGATGGCCACAAGCTGACCATGCACCTCATCGAAGGCGCGAAGTGGTCGGACGGCGTGCCGTTCAACGCCGACGACGTTATGTTCTACTGGGACGACGAGGTCGTCGATCCCAACGTCTCGCCGCTGAACGGCGCCACGCCGGAAACCTTCGGCGTCGGCACGACGTTGAAGAAGATCGACGACTACACCGTCGAATGGACCTTCAAGGACGCCTTCCCGAAGCAGTACCTGTATGCCATGGCCTACGGCACCTTCTGTCCTGGTCCCGCGCACATCCTGAAGCCGCAGCATCCGAAATATTCGAAGAACACCTACGATCAGTTCAAGAATGCCTTCCCGCCGGAATTCATGAACATGCCGGTGATGGGCGGCTGGGTCCCGGTCGAATACCGGCCGGACGATATCATCGTCATGCGCCGAAATCCCTATTATTGGAAGGTCGACGAAAAGGGCAATCAACTGCCCTATCTCAACGAACTGCACTACAAGCTGTCGACCTGGGCCGATCGCGACGTCCAGGCGGTGGCCGGCGCGGCTGATTTTTCCAATCTGGAGCAGCCGGAAAACTTCGTCGCCTCGCTGAAGCGTGCGGCGGAGGCGAACGCGCCTGCCCGTCTTGCTTTCGGCCCGCGGCTCATCGGCTACAATCTGCGCTTTAATTTTTCCGCCAATGGCTGGGGCAATCCGGACGAACGCGGCCAGGCGATCCGCGAGCTGAACCGCAACGAGGATTTCCGCAAGGCCGTCACCATGGCGCTCGACCGCAAGGCGCTCGGCGACTCGCTGGTCAAGGGGCCGTTCACCGCCATCTATCCCGGCGGCTTGTCGTCAGGAACCAGCTTCTACGACCGCAATTCGACGGTCTACTACCCCTTCGACCTCGATGGCGCCAAGGCGGAACTCGCCAAGGCCGGCCTCAAGGACACGGACGGCGACGGCTTCGTGAATTTCCCTTCCGGCACCGCCGGCGGCAAGAATGTCGAGATCGTGATGCTGGTCAACAACGACTACACGACCGACAAGAGCCTTGCCGAAGGCGTCGTCGCCCAGATGGAAAAGCTCGGGCTGCGGGTCGTGCTCAACGGCCTCAACGGCACCCAGCGGGACGCTTCGCAATACTCCGGCCGCTTCGATTGGCTGGTCCGGCGCAACGAACAGGAACTGACCTCGGTGGTGCAGAACACCGTGCAGCTTGCCCCTGTCGGCCCGCGCACCAGCTGGGACCATCGTGCGCCGGAAAATGGCGAGGTCGACGTGATGCCGTTCGAAAAGGACCTCGTCGACATCGTCAACAAGTTCGTCTCCACGCAGGACAATGACCAGCGCGCCAGCTTGATGAAACAATTCCAGAAGATCTCGACGGAGCACGTCTACAATGTCGGCCTGACGGAATATCCCGGCGCGCTGATCGTCAACAAGCGCTTCTCGAACATTCCGCAGGGCACGCCGATCTTCATGTTCAACTGGGCCGAGGATTCGATCATCCGCGAACGGGTGTTTGTCGCCGCAGACAAGCAGGCGAAATATGAATTGTTCCCCGATGAGCTGCCCGGCAAACCCGGAGAGAAGGGGCTGATGAATTAGGTTTACCTCCCTGACTGAGAGACCTCCGGCCGCGCCGCTGGCGCGGCCGGACAAACCAACCTCCGGACGCAACCAAGGGCGCGATCGGCGAGACAAGGAACGAACCGTCCATGCTGCGATTCCTGCTCACGCGCATAGCGTCGGCAATCCCGGTCCTCGCCATTTTGAGCCTGGCCACCTTTGCCATCATCCAGGCGCCGCCGGGCGACTATGCCGACTACATCCGTTCGCAGGCGATCAACCAGGGTGGAGCTTCCTTTGCCGAGGCCGACGCGCAGGCAAAGGCCTATCGCATCGAGCATGGCCTCGATAAGCCGCTGCCCGTGCAGTATCTCAACTGGATCGTCGGCATCGTCACTCGAGGCGATTTCGGCTACAGCCTGTACTACAACAAACCGGTCGCCGATGTGGTCGGAGAGCGCCTGCCGCGCACGCTCCTTCTGGCGCTGGTCTGCCATCTGCTGGCCTCGGTGCTGGGCATCACATTCGGCATATGGGCGGCGACAAGGCAATACACCTGGATCGACTCGACACTGTCGGCCATCTCCTTCCTCGGTATGACGGTGCCGCGCTTCCTGATGGCGCTGATCATCGTCTATCTCCTGGTCTTCCAGTTCAACGTGTCTGAGATCGGCTCATTCTTCTCGCCGCAATATGGTGGTGCGCCGTGGTCGTGGGCCAAATTCGTCGACCTCGTCAAACATGTCTGGCCGGTGGTGGCGATCGCCACTTTCGGCGGCCTCGCCTACAATATGCGCGTCATGCGCGGCAATCTGCTCGATACGCTGAACGCGCAATATGTCGAGACGGCAAGGGCCAAGGGGCTGACGGGTGCTGCCGTCGTCATGCGCCACGCCGTGCCCAACGCGCTGCATCCGCTCATCATGTATCAGGGCGTGGTGCTGCCCTATATGCTGACCGGCGAGATCGAGACGGCGATCATCTTCGCACTGCCGACCGTCGGCCCGGCGATCGTCGGCTCCATGGCTGTCGGCGACGTCTATGTCACTGCCACCTTCATGATGGTCCTGTCGGCGACACTCATCGTCGGCAACATCATCGCCGACATGCTGCTCGTGCTGCTCGATCCGCGCGTGCGCCAGTTCGGGGAGCGTTGAGATGCTGGCGCGCGATCCATCCCCTCCACCGCTGCCTGCCGAAGGGCCCATCGTCGCCAAACCGGCGCATGGCAACGAAAGCTACATGGCGCTTGTCTGGCGCCGGCTGAAGCGCTCCTGGACCGGCATGGCCGGGCTCTGGCTCGTCGTGCTGCTGCTGGTGATGGCCGTATTAGCCGAATTCATCGCGCCAATGGACCCGAAGGTCACGGATGTCGGCTTCGCTCCGCCGCAGGTGCCAAGCTTCCATGACAGAGACGGCGGTTTCACCGCACGGCCGAGGGTCTATGCGCTGGCCGATTCGGCGGACCTCGATCCGGTCACTTTCCAGCCCGTCGTCGGCCCCGACTATGATCATCCTAGGCTGCTCGGTTTCTTCGTGCATGGCGCGCCCTACAAGCTGTTTGGGCTGCTGCCGGCGGACCGGCATCTGTTCGGCTCGCTGGACGGCCAGCCGGTGCATTTCCTGGGCACCGACAAGTTCGGCCGTGACGTGCTGTCGCGCGCCATCCACGGCTCGCGCGTCTCGCTGATGATCGCCCTGACGGTCGTCTTCATCATCACCGTCATTGGCACCATCGTCGGCATGGTTTCCGGCTATTTCGGCGGCAGGTTCGATGTCTGGATGCAGCGCTTCGTCGAACTGGTGCTCGCCTTCCCGCAGCTGCCGCTCTATCTGGCGCTGACGACACTGATCCCGGTCACCGCTCCCACCAACGTCTTCCTCGCTTTCGTCATCATCGTCATGTCGGCCTTGGGCTGGGCGCAGATGTCGCGCGAAGTGCGCGGCAAGACGCTGGCGCTGGCGCGGATCGAGTATGTGCGCGCCGCCATGGCGGTCGGCGCCACCGACCGGCGCATCATCATGCAGCACATCTTCCCCAATGTGATGAGCCATGTGATCGTCGCCGTGACGCTGGCGATCCCGACCGTGGTGCTGCTCGAATCCTTCCTCGGTTTCCTCGGCTTCGCCGTCAAGCCGCCGCTGATCTCGTGGGGCCTGATGCTGCAGGACACCGCGACCTATTCCGTCATCGGCACCTATCCCTGGATCCTGTCGCCGGTCGGTTTCGTGCTCGTCACCGTCTTTGCCTTCAACGCGCTTGGCGACGGCCTGCGCGACGCCGTCGACCCTTATTGAGGTGCTGAGATGACCGTCGCGCTCGCCGAATCCTTCGCACCGATCGTCCGTCACGACCATGACGGACGCCAGGACCAGCCGATCATCGATGCCCGCAACGTCGCCGTGGCCTTCAAGGTGGAGCATGGCGTCGTCGAAGCGGTCAAGGACATCTCGTTCCAGCTCTATCGCGGCGAGACGATCGCCATCGTCGGCGAATCCGGTTCGGGCAAGTCGGTGACGGCGCGCACCGTCATGGGCCTGCTGTCGCGGCGCGCCACGGTGTCGCCCGGCTCGAGCGTCTGTTATGACGGGCAAAACATCCTGAAATTTCCCGAGAGCGCCCGGCGCAAGCTGCGCGGCAACCGCATCTCGATGATCTTCCAGGAGCCGATGAGTTCGCTCAACCCGATCTATACGGTCGGCAGCCAGATCGTCGAGGCGATTCGGGTGCATCGTAAGGTCAGCCGCAAACAGGCTTGGGCGCGAGCGCTCGAACTTCTGCAGCACGTGCAGATTCCCGATCCTGCCGCGCGGCTCAGACAATACCCGCATCAGCTCTCGGGCGGGCAACGCCAGCGGGTGATGATCGCCATGGCGCTGGCCAACAATCCCGACGTGCTGATCGCCGATGAGCCGACCACGGCGCTCGATGTCACCGTCCAGGCGCAGATCCTGAACCTGATCCGCAGCCTGCAGAAAGAGCTGCGCATGGCGGTGATCCTGATCACCCACGACCTCACCGTGGTGCGCCAGTTCTCCGACTACGTCTATGTCATGCAGCATGGCGAAATGTGCGAGCACAACGTCACCGAACGGCTCTTCGCCGACCCGCGGCATCCCTATACGAGGCGGCTGCTGGCTTCAGAGCCGCATGGGCAGCCGAAGCCGCTGCCGGAGGGCTGTGGCACCATTCTCGAGGCCAGCGGCGTGCGCGTCTCATTCATGCTGCGCCACGGCACCTTTCTGAAACCCGACTGGCGCGAATTGGTCGCCGTCGACGATCTCAGCCTGAAACTCTGTCGTCATGAGACGCTGGGGCTGGTCGGCGAGTCCGGCTCCGGCAAGACCACCTTCGGCCAGGCCCTGCTCCGGTTGATCGACGCCAAGCGCGGCGAGATCCGTTTCGACGGCAAGCCGATCCACGGCCTGTCGCGGGCCGAGATGCGGCCGTTGCGCTCGCGCATGCAGATCGTCTTCCAGGATCCGTTCTCCTCGCTCAACCCGCGCATGACGATCGGCCAGATCATCGAGGAAGGGCTGATCGTCAACAGCATAGGGGCGACGCGGCGCGAGCGGGTCGAACGGGTGCGCGACGCGCTGGTCAGCGCCGGCATGCCGGGCGATATACTGTCGCGGTTTCCGCACGAATTCTCTGGTGGCCAGCGGCAGCGCATTGCGATCGCCCGCGCCATAGCGCTTGAACCAGAATTCATCCTGCTCGACGAGCCGACATCGGCGCTGGACCTCTCCGTCCAGGCGCAGATCATCGACCTCCTGCGCAAGCTGCAGGACGAGCGCGGCCTCAGCTACCTCTTCATCTCGCACGACCTCAAGGTGGTGCGTGCGCTGTGCCATCGCGTGATCGTCATGCAGAACGGCAAGATCGTCGAGCAGGGCCCCGTCGACGACATCCTGTCCAATCCCAAGACCGCTTACACCGAACGGCTCGTCAGGGCCGCTTTCGATGTGGCCTGAACATATGCCGGAGGTTAGCATGGCAAGAAATCCCAAGATCACGTTCATCGGCGCCGGCTCGACGGTGTTCATGAAGAACATTGTCGGCGACGTGCTGCAGCGCCCGTCGCTGTCCGGCGCGACGATCGCGCTGATGGACATCAATCCGCAGCGGCTGGAAGAGAGCGCCATTGTCGTCAACAAGCTGATCGCGACGCTTGGCGTCAAGGCGAAGACCGAGACCCATTCGGATCAGCGCAAGGCGCTGGCCGGCGCGGATTTCGTCGTCGTCGCCTTCCAGATCGGGGGCTACGAGCCCTGCACAGTCACTGACTTCGAGGTGCCGAAGAAATACGGCCTGCGCCAGACGATCGCCGACACGCTCGGCGTCGGCGGCATCATGCGGGGCTTAAGGACCGTGCCGCATCTGTGGAAGGTGTGCGAAGACATGCTCGCCGTCTGCCCCGATGCGATCATGCTGCAATATGTCAACCCGATGGCGATCAACACCTGGGCGATAGCAGAGAAATACCCTGAGATCAGGCAGGTCGGCCTCTGCCATTCGGTGCAGGGCACGGCAATGGAACTGGCTGAAGACCTCGACCTTCCCTACGAAGAGATCCGCTATCGCTCGGCCGGCATCAACCACATGGCGTTCTATCTGAAGTTCGAGCATCGCCAGCCGGACGGTTCCTACCGCGACCTCTACCCAGATCTCGTGCGCGCCTATCGCGAAGGCCGCGCGCCCAAGCCCGGCTGGAACCCGCGCTGTCCCAACAAGGTGCGCTACGAGATGCTGACCAGGCTCGGCTATTTCGTCACCGAGAGCTCGGAGCACTTTGCCGAATACACGCCCTATTTCATCAAGGAGGGCCGCCCCGACCTGATCGAGAAATACGGCATCCCGCTGGATGAATATCCCAAGCGCTGCATCGAGCAGATCGAGCGCTGGAAGGGACAGGCTGAAGCCTATCGCTCGGCCGATCGCATCGAGGTAGAGCAGTCCCGGGAATATGCCTCCTCGATCATGAATTCAGTCTGGACCGGCGAGCCGTCGGTGATCTACGGCAATGTCCGCAACAATGGCTGCATCACCTCGCTGCCCCGCGATTGCGCCGCCGAAGTGCCGTGCCTGGTCGATGCCTCCGGCATCCAGCCGACCTATATAGGCGAGCTGCCGCCGCAATTGACCGCGCTGATCCGCACCAACATCAACGTGCAGGAACTGACGGTGCGGGCTCTGATGACCGAGAACCGCGAGCACATCTACCACGCGGCGATGATGGATCCGCACACCGCGGCCGAACTCGATCTCGACCAGATCTGGTCACTGGTCGATGATCTCTTGGCCGCTCACGGCGACTGGCTGCCGGGCTGGGCGCGGGTGGCGCGCAAGACCGAGGCCGCCTGACGACCTCATTTCGGAGCGTCGGGATCCGTCTCTTCCTCGTCATCGCGGGCCTTGATGACATAGGCGCCCTTCAGCCAGCGGTTGAGGTCGATGTCCTTGCAGCGCGTCGAGCAGAACGGAAAGCTGTCGCGCGCCGAGGGCTTGCCGCATTCGGGACAGGGGCGCTTTGGGCGCAAGGGCGTGACTTTGGGATCGGAATTCACAGCCGGGTTCCCGCCAGCCAGCCGCCATGCACCTTGAAGCCTTCGCCGCTCAGCAGCGCGATGGTCTCATAGAGCGGCAGCCCGACGATGTTGGTGTAGGAGCCGACCAGCTTGACGACGAAGGCGCCGGCGAGGCCCTGGACGGCGTAGCCGCCCGCCTTGCCGCGCCATTCGCCCGAGGCGATATAGGCGTCGATCTCTTCGCGCGGCAGCCGCTTGAAACGCACCCGCGTCTCGACCAGGCGCTGGCGCAGCTTGCCACCCGGGGTGATAAGGCAGATGCCGGAATAGACCCGATGCGAACGGCCCGACAACAGCCCGAGACAGTTGGCAGCGTCGTCGAGGGTTTCTGCCTTGGGCAGGATGCGCCGCCCGACGGCAACCACCGTGTCGGCGGCCAGCACGAAACCCGGCGCATAGTCGGCTTCGGTCTTCAGTGAGGCGAACGCCTTCTCGGCCTTTTCCTTCGACAGCCGCTTGGCCAGCGAGCGTGGATGCTCGGCACGCAGCGGCGTTTCGTCGATATCGGCCGGCAGCACGCGGTCCGGCTCGATCCCGGCCTGCTGCAAGAGCTCGATTCGGCGCGGCGAACCCGAGGCAAGCACCAGCTTCTGCAAAATGCTCATCGCGGACCAGTCGGGCTTTGCTTACTTGAAACGATAGGTGATGCGGCCCTTGGTCAGGTCGTATGGCGTCATCTCGACCAGAACCTTGTCGCCGGTCAGCACGCGGATGCGGTTCTTGCGCATGCGGCCGGCCGTATGGGCGATGATTTCGTGTTCGTTTTCGAGCTTTACCCGGAACATCGCGTTCGGCAACAATTCCGTCACGACACCCGGAAACTCGAGGACTTCTTCCTTCGGCATTCGATACCTTTGCTTGGATGGTAGTTCCAGCACCCTGGCCGGAATTTCGGCGGAACCTATATGATAATCGTCCGCTTGTGAACACGCTTAATCCGTCGCGTTTTTTGCCTCTGGAAGCAAGAAACGTCGGCCTATGCGCACCTTCAGCCGCTCGCGGACGTCCCGGTACGCTGCCATGATCTGTTCGCGCGTGCCACCGGCGTCGGTCGGGTCCGGCGTCGGCCAATATTCGACCTCGACGGCGAGCGAGCGGGTGAGTTCGAGTGCGGCGTGGTGCGCTTCGGGTGCCAGCGTGACGATCAGGTCGAAATAGTCGTCCTCGAGATCGTCCATCGTCCTTGGGTGGCGCTCGCCCAGCGTGAGATCTTCTTCGGCCAGCACCGCATCGACGAACGGATCGCGCTCGCCGGCGCGAACGCCGGCCGAAGCGACAAAGACGGTGGCGGGCAGCATCCGGCGCGCCAGCTGCTCCGCCATTGGCGAGCGCACGGCATTCATGCCGCACAGGAACAGGATCGAACGGGGCAGGGCGCCGGGCGACAGGGCCAGCCCCGCCAGTGCAGCACGCAGACCAGCGTGAACAGCCGGCGCGCCGTGTCGAAGTCGATGTCGATCTTGCCGGACAGCCGGTCCATCAACGTCTGCGAACCTTCATTGTGCAGGCCGCGGCGGCCCATGTCGATCGCCTCGATATGGCTCGGCGTCGAGGAACGGATGGCGTCGTAGTAGCTTTCGCAGATCATGTAGTAATCCTTGACGATGCGCCGGAGCGGCGTCAGCGACAGGATATGGGTGACGACGGCGGTGCCATCCTCGCGCGCAACGGCAAACACCAGGCGCTGCTCGGCCAGCGACAGTTTCAGCCGGTAAGGGCCGTCGCCGCTGTCATTGACGGGCTGGAAACTGTTCTCCTCGATCAGGTCGAAGATCGCCACCGCGCGTTCATGCTCGACATCCGGCGTTGACCGGCCGATCGATTCATCGAGTTCGACATCGATCAGCCTGGCGCGGGTTTGATCGGGGCCAGACATCGCCGCCTACATGTTCAACCGTATGGCGACGGAGCGTCCATGCGCGTCAAGACCCTCCGCCTTTGCCAGCGCAATCGCCGCCGGCGCCAAGATACGCAACTGCTCCGGTCCAAGCTTGAGGATCGACGTGCGCTTGACGAAATCGAGCACGGACAGGCCGGACGAGAAACGCGCCGAGCGCGCCGTCGGCAGCACATGGTTGGAGCCGCCGACATAGTCGCCGATCGCTTCCGGCGTGTGGCGGCCGAGACAGACCGCACCGGCATTGCGCACCCGCGACAGGAAGCCCTCGGCGTCGTCGATGGCCAGTTCGACATGTTCGGCGGCGATGCGATCGACCAGCGGCAGCGCGGCGTCGATGGTCGACACCTGGATCACGGCACCAAAATCGCGCCAGCTCGCCGCTGCCGTTTCAGCGCGTGGCAGGCTCTGCAACTGGCGCTCGACCGCCTGTTCGACCGCGATGCCGAAAGCCGGATCGTCGGTGACCAGGATCGACTGCGCCGAAGCGTCGTGTTCTGCCTGGGCCAGCAGGTCGGCAGCGATCCAGTTCGGATCGTTGCTGCCGTCGGCCACGACAAGCACTTCCGACGGCCCGGCGATCATGTCGATGCCGACGGTGCCGAAAACCTGGCGCTTGGCTGCCGCGACAAAGGCATTGCCCGGGCCGACGATCTTGGCGACCGGCCGGATTGTCTCGGTGCCATAGGCGAGGGCGGCGATCGCCTGCGCGCCGCCGACGCGGTAGATTTCGGACACGCCTGATATGTCCGCTGCCACCAGCACCAGCGGATTGATGATGCCGCCCGGCGCCGGCACGACCATGACGATGCGCTCGACGCCGGCCACTCTGGCCGGCACGGCGTTCATCAGCACCGAGCTCGGATAGCTCGCCGTACCGCCCGGCACATAGAGCCCGACGGCCTCGATCGCCGTCCAACGCCAGCCGAGCTCGACGCCGGCGGCATCCGTATAGCGATCGTCCTTCGGCCGCTGCCGTTCATGATGCGAGCGGATGCGGTCGCGCGCGAACTCCAGCGCCTCGATCGTCTTTGGGTCGGCCGTTTCGTAGGCGGTTGCGATGTCTTCCTTAGACACGGCAATGCCGAGGCCGGTCAAATCGGCGCGATCGAATTTCCGCGTATAGTCGATCAGTGCCGCGTCGCCCTCCGCGCGCACGCGCGCGATGATGTCGCGCACCGCGGCATCGACATCGGCGGAGACCTCCCGCTTGGTCGTGAGGAAGGCGGCGAAACGTTGCTCGAAATCGGTATCGGACTGACGAAGCGTGATGGCCATCGGACGCTCAGGCCTTGTGGATGGGGCGCGAGGTGGCTTCCCACGCCCCGCCGATGTCGGCAAGACGGGCCTCGATGCACTCGACGTCGAGCATGATCGCACCGCCGCCCGAGAAGATCAGCTCGACGATGCCGGCCGGCTTGCTGATCTCGATGAAGCTGATCGCCAGCAGCGACAGGACTTCGGCAGGCTTGTCGCGGTCAATACCGCTGGTCTTGGCCCCGAGCACGCGGTCGAAATGCAGCACGGCCTGCCGTCGCTCATTATGCTGGCGAAACAGGCCGGATTTTGCCTCCCAGACGAAACGGTTCATGGTCAGCAGGAAACGCTTGGCCGCGGGGAGGAATTCGAGGTCGCTGACTTTCAGCACGGCATCCTGGACATGAGCCGAAACGATGCTCAGATCCTGGTCGTCGAGCGCGATAAGCTTAAGGGCGGTCATACGGATTTCGCACCTGAAGGTTGATTGTTCAGCCTTCTGTTAGGCGGTCTTGGCGATCGGTGCAACCGCACCAGCAGCTGCAGCTCTGCGCTGCCCCTCATCGCCCTGCCGGGCACTTCTCCCCGGATAGTGACGGGGAGAAGGACGCT
>NZ_RZQE01000011.1:0-42964 GCF_004022955.1 Mesorhizobium sp. M7A.F.Ca.US.002.01.1.1
ACTGTAGAAGGCCTTCAGCCGGTCCAGCGTCCCGCCCGTAGCCGGCATTTCCAGATAGTCGAGTTTTCCGGACAGTTTCATAGCCATCTCTTTGTTCACTGTATGTTCTACTCCAGAATCCCCGGCATAGCAAGTCTTTTTGCCGCATCCTGAGGCACGGCTTTGCTTAATCGATTGTAGTGGCCGGGCGGCTTTGCCGACGCCTTGCCTTTCGCACTGCAGCATCATATCGCTCCAAGGGCGGACCGGCGGAACTTTCCGTTTCGCCAATCTTTCCAATCTCCTGCAACCGGAGAGCGATGCATGACCAAATGGGTTTTCACCTTTGGCGATGGTGCGGCGGAGGGCCGTGCCAGCGACAAGAATCTCCTGGGCGGCAAAGGCGCCAACCTGGCCGAGATGTGCAGCCTGGGGCTGCCGGTGCCGCCGGGCTTCACCATCACCACGGAGGTCTGCAACGCCTACTACGCCAACGGCCGTATTTATCCGGCCGGGTTGGAAGACGATGTCGCGGTCGCGCTCGATCACATCGGCCGGCTGACCGGTCGTCGGTTCGGCGACCCGTCGAAACTGCTGCTGGTGTCGGTGCGTTCCGGCGCTCGCGCCTCGATGCCCGGCATGATGGACACCGTCCTCAATCTCGGCCTGAACGACGAGACGGTCGAGGCGCTGGCCGCCGATTCCGGCGATGCGCGCTTTGCCTATGACAGCTACCGCCGCTTCATCCAGATGTATTCCGATGTCGTCATGGGTCTCGACCACGAAGTGTTCGAGGAAATCCTGGAGGACCAGAAGGGCGGTCTCGGGCACGAGCTCGACACCGAACTGACGGCGCTCGAATGGCAGGGCGTCATCGCGCTCTACAAGGCCAAAGTCGAGGAAGAGCTTGGCAGGCCGTTTCCGCAGGATCCGCATGAGCAGCTCTGGGGCGCGATATCAGCCGTGTTCTCGAGCTGGATGAACAACCGCGCCATCACCTATCGCCGCCTGCACGATATTCCCGAAAGCTGGGGCACGGCGGTCAACGTCCAGGCCATGGTGTTCGGCAATATGGGCGAAACCTCGGCCACCGGCGTTGCCTTCACGCGCAACCCGTCGACCGGCGAAAAGATGCTCTATGGCGAGTTCCTGGTGAACGCGCAGGGCGAGGACGTCGTTGCCGGCATCCGCACGCCGCAGAACATCACCGAAGCGGCGCGTATCGCAGCAGGCTCGGACAAGCCGTCGCTGCAGAAGCTGATGCCTGACGCGTTCCAGTCCTTCGTCACCATCTCCGATAGTCTGGAGAAGCACTACCGCGACATGCAGGATCTCGAATTCACCATCGAGCGCGGCAAATTGTGGATGCTGCAGACCCGCTCCGGCAAGCGCACCGCCAAGGCGGCGCTGAAAATTGCCGTCGAGATGGCGCAGGACAGGCTGATCACGAAAGAGGAAGCCGTTGCCCGTATCGACCCGGCCTCGCTCGACCAGTTGCTGCATCCCACCATCGACCCCAAGGCCGCGCGCGACGTCATCGGCATCGGACTGCCGGCCTCGCCCGGTGCCGCTACCGGCGAGATCGTCTTTTCCTCAGCTGACGCCGAGGACTTGAAGACACAAGGGCGCAAGGCGATCCTGGTGCGCATCGAAACCAGTCCCGAAGACATCCACGGCATGCATGCGGCGGAAGGCATCCTGACCACGCGCGGCGGCATGACCAGCCACGCCGCGGTGGTGGCGCGCGGCATGGGCAAGCCTTGCGTCTCGGGTGCCGGCTCGCTGCGCGTCGACTACAGGGCCGGCACGCTGCTCTCGATGGGGCAGACCTTCCGCAAAGGCGACATCATCACCATCGATGGCGGCAACGGCCAGGTGCTGAAGGGCGCGGTTGCCATGCTGCAGCCTGAACTGTCAGGCGATTTTGCCGCCATCATGGAATGGGCGGACGCGGTGCGGCGCATGAAGGTGCGCACCAATGCCGAAACACCGCTCGATGCGCGCATGGCGCGCTCCTTCGGCGCCGAAGGCATCGGGCTTTGCCGCACGGAGCACATGTTCTTCGACGGCGACCGCATCGTCGCCATGCGCGAGATGATCCTGGCCGACACCGAAAAGGACCGGCGCGCCGCACTCGCCAAGCTTCTGCCCATGCAGCGCTCGGATTTCCTCGAACTGTTCGAGATCATGGCCGGCCTGCCGGTGACGATCCGACTGCTCGATCCGCCGCTGCACGAATTCCTGCCCAAGACCGAGGCTGAAATCGCCGAGGTCGCCGCCGCCATGAACGTGTCGCCCGACAAGCTCAGGCAGCGCACCGAGGCGCTGCACGAGTTCAACCCGATGCTCGGCCATCGTGGCTGCCGCCTGGCCGTCTCCTACCCCGAGATCGCCGAGATGCAGGCACGGGCCATTTTCGAGGCGGCCGTGGAGGCCGGCAGGAAGGCCGGCGCCCTGGTGGTCCCCGAGATCATGGTGCCGCTCGTCGGCCTGGTGAAGGAGCTCGATTACGTCAAGGCGCGCATCGATGCGGTTGCCAAGAGCGTCATGGAGGAAACCGGCGTCAAGATCGACTATCTCACTGGCACGATGATCGAGCTTCCCCGCGCCGCCATCCGCGCGCATGTCATTGCAGAATCAGCCGAATTCTTCTCCTTCGGCACCAACGACCTGACCCAGACGACCTTCGGCATTTCGCGCGACGATGCGGCCTCGTTCCTGGAAACCTACCGCCAGAAGGGCATTATCGATCAGGACCCGTTCGTCTCGCTCGACATCGAGGGCGTCGGCGAACTGGTGCGCATGGCCGCGCAAAAGGGCAAGGCGACGCGGCCCGACATCAAGCTCGGCATTTGCGGCGAACATGGCGGCGATCCGGCCTCGATCCGCTTTTGCGAAGAGGTCGGCCTCGACTACGTGTCCTGTTCGCCCTATCGCGTGCCGATCGCCAGGCTGGCGGCAGCGCAGGCAGCGGTGCTGGTTG
This sequence comes from Mesorhizobium sp. M7A.F.Ca.US.002.01.1.1, assembly GCF_004022955.1. Classification (NCBI taxonomy): domain Bacteria; kingdom Pseudomonadati; phylum Pseudomonadota; class Alphaproteobacteria; order Hyphomicrobiales; family Phyllobacteriaceae; genus Mesorhizobium; species Mesorhizobium sp. M7A.F.Ca.US.002.01.1.1. The sequence goes on from NZ_RZQE01000011.1 coordinate 2,963, forward strand.
CGAAAACAGGCCGCGGATAGGATCCATCCAGCTTACCGTTTTGTAAGACAATTCACGCGAACGTGCTGGCGGCGTCGCGTAATCTCGACATTGTTCCTGCCCAATTTGCGGCCATCCGCAAATTGCTCCCGGAAACAGATGCTGCAGATCTCTCCCGCGCCGCTCCGCTCGATCCTGGTCATTCAAACCAAGTTCATAGGAGATCTCGTCCTCGCCTCGGCGCTCGCCAAGAACCTGCGGCTCGAATTCCCCGGCGCCAGCATCGTCTTTCTGTGCGAGGCCCGCTTCGAGAGCTTCGTGATCGCCCATGGTATCGCTTCCGAGGTGGTCGCATTCAGGCGCGACCGCATGCGCGGCACGCCCTTGGAGCGCGGGAAGGAGCTCTACGCCATGGTGCGGGCGTTGCGCCGCTTCCGCTTCGACCTGACCATCGACCTGACCGATTCGAAGACGTCGCGCATCCTCACCGGGCTCGTCAACGCAAAGACCCGTGTCGGATACAATCCCTCCGAAAGACCCTTGCGTATGCTGGAGCGGCAGCCCGCCAACGTCCTTGCCAAGCCCTACGGCTTTGATGGCCAGCATTTCCTGTACCGCTACCTCTCGCCGCTCGAAGCGCTCGGCATTGAACTTCGCACGGTGATTCCGAACCTTCAGCCGCTGCCGTTGGAGACGGCGAAAGCATTGGCGCTGCTGGATAAGCACCATCTGCGGCCAAATGCCTTCATCGCCGTGCATGCGGGTGCAAGCTTCGAGGGGCGACGTTGGCAGCCGGAGCGGTTTGCAGCAGCGATCGTCGAGATTGCCGGCGAGACCGGCCTGGACGTCGTGCTGGTGGGCGGCCCGGACGAGCGCGAGATCGCCGAACGCATCGTCGCCAGGACCGCGCCGCCGGTCGTCAATCTCGTCGGTGACCTGTCGCTTGAAAGCCTGCTGGCGGTGCTGAAACAGGCCCGGCTGTTTCTCGGCAATGAGAGCGGCCCGATGCACATGGCGGCAGCCACTGGGACCCCGGTTGTCGGGCTGTTCGGTCTGACGGAGCCGTCGCGCTGGGGTCCCGTCGGCGTGCCCAGCATCTCGCTCCAGCCGCCGATGCCTTGCGCCTGCATGGCAGAGGACCTTTGCCGCGCGCCGGATCCCAGCAAGGCATGCTGCGTCTGGGGCCTGGAGGTCAAGCCGGTGGTCGAGGCGGTGCGCGAGGTTCTTTCGCGCACCGAAATGCAGCTGGAACGCGTCATCTGAGATCATGCATCGCATGCACGACTCTCGACGCGGTAGAAGACACGTTCGCCGCAGGAACGGTCACATTGTCGCGTGGAGCGCTTTTCTGCTATGCATCATCCTGATTTCCGCCTTCATGCGGGTCTTTGGGATGCCTGCTTGAAATGACGGGTCAGGAAATCGGTTTGATGCGCCTGCTGCAAAAAAATCTCTGCATGATCGCCATGTCGTTGGCGATGGCATCCGCCGGCCATGCCGCGCCGCTCGTCGAGCCGACGCTGCACATCAGGCCGCAGGCGAGCGGCGCCGGCCGTGTGGCACTCACGCTCGATGCCTGCGGCGGACAGACCGACAGCCGGATCCTTTCGGCGCTGGTGGACAACAAGATCCCCGCCACCATTTTCGTGACCGGCATCTGGCTGAAGCGAAACGCCGCCGCCGTCGAGATCATGCGGGCGCATCCCGATCTGTTCGAACTGGAAAATCACGGCGGCCACCACATCCCGGCGGTCGACACGCCGCGGAAAATCTACGGCATCCGCAGCGCCGGCAGCCCGGATGCGGTGCTGGCCGAGGTCGAATCGGGGGCCGCCGCTCTTGCCGGGACCGGCGAGCCGGCGCCGAAATGGTTTCGTGGCGCAACCGCCGAATACAGCCCGTCGGCAATCGCCATGATCCGCAAGCTTGGCTTCAAGGTCGCGGGATTCTCGATAAACGGCGACGGCGGCTCCTTGCTCGGCGCCAAGGAAACCGCGCGGCGCATCGCGGCGGCCAAGGACGGCGACGTCATTATCTCGCATATCAACCAGCCGACCCATGCGGCCGGCGAAGGCGTGGTGCAGGGGCTGCTGGCGCTCAAGGCCAAGGGCTTGACCTTTGTGCGGCTCGACGATGCCGAGGGCATGGGCAATAACGGCACCACGGAGTGAGTGGCCAGCCGAGCGTATCCCGATGCCTTCGGCGTTGGCTCAGTCCGGTTTGGCTTCGATCGTGACCTTGCTGGCGTAGAATGCGCCGTGGTTGCCGATTTCAGCCATCTCGTCGAAAGGCCGTTCATAGGCCCACATGGCGTTCTGGCCGGTCTCGCCGGCAGGCAGCACGCTCCAATAGCTTGCATCGCCCTTGTAGGGGCAATGGGTCGAGTGGTCGGTGCGGCCAAGCTTGCCGAAATCGATGTCGGCGAACGGAATGTAGAAGGCCGCCGGATAGGGAGCTTCGGTCAGCACCTTGGCCTTCGCTGTTGAAGCGATGACCACGTCTCCGGCGCGCACGGTAACGGTGCCGGCATAGGGCTCGATGGTGATGATTTTGTCCGGGTTGCGTTGGAAACCGGGTGCGGGGTTGGCGATCTGATCCATGCGGCGGCTCTCCTTGCGTCGACTTTGAGATGTGTCGCGCAAACGCATTGTTCAAGGCCTGCCGTCGCCATGCAACACGCAAACACCTGCCCAGGCCGGCACTGCCGGATCGCGCCTCCGAATATCCTCGATACTTGTCGTCAGCTGTCAGGCAGCGGCCTTGAACACGTCCATGAGACCGGCATAGGCGGCAGCAATACCGGCGACCGGGTTGCTGCTTCTCGATACGGTCTCGACCTTCAGGGAACCACCGCCGGTCGGCAAGGTGAGCAGCAGGAACTGGCGGTTTCCGCCATCGCCGACTGACGCGGCTGCGACGTGCTGGTCCTCGCCCTGGTTCTGGACGCACATCTTGAACAGCAACGTGCCGCCGACCGCTTCCAGCGCGCCGCCGACAACTTCAACAAATTCATCTTCGGAAACAGTCTTTGTGTCCGGCACCAGATCGGCCAGACTTTCGGCAAGCGTACTCTCGAGAGCCTTGTCGTCGAGCTGCGCGTCCATGCGAACCTCTTTCAGTCGCCAATCGCACCCCTTTGCCCGTTAACGAAGCTTAACGCCGACGATGGCCGGATTGTGGCGGTTGTTCCCAATGCAGTGCTCGGCCGTATTGGCGGCTGGACAATCCGTCGGTTCGCTCCACAATGGGACAAAAAGCACAACGCAAAAGCGTGAGGGAGGACCGAATGCTGGGACTGATGCAGGAATGGCCGCTGCTTTGCCATAAGCTCATCGACAATGCCGAGCGGCAGCATGGCGTGCGCGAGATCGTGTCACGCTCGATCGAAGGGCCGATCGTGCGCACCACCTACGCCGACATCCATCGTCGCGCCCTGAAGGTCGCCCAGCGGCTGGAACGCGACGGCTATGGGTTGGGCGACCGCATCGCGACGCTGGCCTGGAACACCGCCCGCCACATCGAGGCCTGGTACGGCATCATGGGCATCGGCGCCATCTACCACACGCTCAATCCGCGGCTGTTTCCCGAGCAGATCGTCTGGATCATGAACCATGCCGAGGACAAGGCAGTCTTCGTCGACCTAACTTTCGTGCCGCTGCTCGAGAAGATCGCCGGCGCCGTCAAGTCGCTGAAACAGGTGATCGTGCTGACCGACAAGGCACACATGCCGCAGACGACGTTGCCCAATGTGGTCGCCTATGAAGACTGGCTTGAGGAGGCGGATGGCGACTTCGCCTGGAAGACCTTCGACGAAAGCACCGCCGCAGGCATGTGTTACACCTCCGGGACCACGGGCGATCCCAAGGGCGTCGTCTACAGCCACCGTTCGAACGTGCTGCACGCCATGATCGCCGCCATGCCCGACGCCATGGGGTTGTCGTCGCGCGACACGATCCTGCCTGTCGTGCCGATGTTTCACGCCAATGCCTGGGGCCTTGGCCAGAGCGGGCCGATGATCGGCGCCAAGCTGGTCATGCCCGGTTGCAAGATGGACGGCGCCTCGATCTATGAACTGCTCGACACCGAGAAGGTGACCTTCAGTGCGGCCGTGCCGACCGTCTGGATGATGCTGCTGCAGCACCTGGAGGAGACCGGCAAGAAGCTTCCCTATCTCAATAAGGTCGTCATCGGCGGCTCGTCCTGCCCGCGCGCGATCATGACGAAGTTTCAGCAGAACTACGATGTCCAGGTCATCCATGCCTGGGGCATGACCGAAATGTCGCCGCTCGGCACGCTGTGCACCCTGAAGCCGGACTATGCTGGTCTTGAGGGCGAAGCCCGGCTCGATGTCCAGCAGAAACAGGGCTATCCGCCGTTCGGCGTCGAAATGAAGGTGACCGACGACGACAACAATGCGCAACCCTGGGACGGCAAGACATTTGGCCGCCTGAAAGTGCGTGGGCCGGCCGTTGCCCGTGCCTATTATGGCGGCGCCGGCGTGGAGCAGTTCGACGGGGATGGCTGGTTCGATACCGGCGACGTCGCCCACATCGACGCGGGCGGCTATATGCAGATCACCGATCGCGCCAAGGACGTCATCAAGTCCGGCGGCGAATGGATTTCGACCATCGACCTCGAGAACCTGGCTGTCGGCCATCCCGATGTCGCCGAGGCGGCAGCCATCGGCGTCCACCATTCGAAATGGGGCGAACGGCCGCTGCTGGTCGTCGTCCGCAAACCGGGCAAGGAACCGAGCAAGGCCGATATTCTCGACTTCATGGACGGCAAGGTGGCCAAATGGTGGATGCCGGACGATGTCGCCTTCGTCGGTGAAATTCCGCACACCGCCACCGGCAAGATCCAGAAGATCACCTTGCGCCAGCAGTTCAAGGATTATCGCCTGCCGACGGATTGACGCGATGTCGCATGTTTCGGCTTCATGGCATCGCAAAAAGGTTCTAAGTCTCCGTTCGGGTTGGGGTGGTACGGCAATCGATGGCAAGTATTCCTGAACGGCAAACGTCGAGGGCAGCCGGATGGTCGCGGCGCACGGCCGCTTTTTCGTTGGTGCTGCTGCTGACGGTCTTTGTCGGCCATCGCTTCGATCTCGTCGAAACACCTGTCTTTCTGTGGGTGCTCGGCATTGTCGCGCTGCTGGCGGCGATGGCGCTGTTGTTTGCCGGATTTGCCTTTTCGCGGCTCTGGAATTTCGGCGACCGCGGCGGTCGCGACCTGACGGTCGGCGCGCTGCTGGCGCTGCTGGTGCTCGCACCCTACGGCGTCGCCGCCTACTGGGCGACGATCTATCCGCCGCTCAGGGATATCTCGACGGATTTCGACGAACCGCCGGCGCTCGACGTGAGCGACCGCACGAAGGATATGAACGTGCTTGCGCCGTCGACGCCTGGGGAACAGCGGCTGCAGACCGATAGCTATCCGCTGGTCAGCGCACGCAGCTACGACCTGCCGTTCGAGACTGTCGTCAATGCCGTCGAAACTGTACTCGACCGGCGCGACTGGGATCTATCGGAACCCTATCCTGATCTCGCCGGGCAAAGCGAGGTGACCATCACCGCCGTCGCCAAGGGCTTCGTGATCGGCCTTCCCGCCGATGTGGCGATCCGCGTGACGGACGATGGCGATACGGTCATCGTCGACATGCGGTCGGCGTCCCGCTACGGTCGCTACGACCTTGGCGACAATGCCGCGCGCATTGTCGATTTCCTTGCCGAGCTCGACCAGGAAGTCGCCGGTCAGGTTGGCGCCGCGCCGGCCGAGTGAGGCACGGGCACTTGGCAGTGGGCTGCATTGCCTATCCGGCCGGCGTGAAAATGCCGTCGATGGCCGGTGCGGCATCGGTCACAACCAGACCGCGCGCCGTCAGATCCTCGAGATGGGCAAGCACCGACAATCCGGCGGCGCCATGCAGCCGCGGATCGGTATCCCTGTAGATCGCCTTGACCATGTCCACGATCGTCCGGTCGCCGGCCCGGACCCGCTCCAGGATGGCGCGCTCGCGCATCTTGCGGTGCGTCTTCAGCCCGCGCATGAAAGCGCGCGGTGCCGTCACCGGCCCGCCATGTCCGGGCAGCAGCAAGCGGTCTTCGCGGTCGATCAGCCGGTCCAGCGAGGCCATGTAATCGGCCATCGCTCCATCCGGCGGGGCGACGATGGAGGTTGCCCAGGCCATGACATGATCGGCCGAAAACAGGATGCCGGTTCCTTCCAGCGCGAATGCCGCATGATTGGCGGTGTGGCCCGGGGTCAGAACCGTCCTGATCGACCAGCCGTCGCCATCGACCGCCTCGCCGTCGGAAAGGGCGATGTCGGGAACGAAAGCCATGTCTGCACTGGCGTCGAGCGCATTGGTCTCGCCGATATGCAGGGCTCTTGCCGGCCGGTGCGGCCCCTCGGCCAGCACGATGGCGCCGGTGCGCTCTTTCAGCCGGGCCGCCAGCGGGGAGTGGTCGCGATGCGTATGGCTGACGAAGATATGGCTGACCGGCCGGCCTGCGATCACCTCGAGCAGGGTCCGCAGATGCGCCTCGTCATCCGGCCCCGGATCGATCACCGCCAGCGTATCGCGGCCAACAATGTAGCTGTTGGTGCCGTGAAAGGTGAAGGGGCTTGGATTGCGGGCCGTGATGCGCTGGACATCGGGGGCGACGCTCACCCCCTGGCCATAGAGGGGGTCGAAGCCGGTATCGAACTTCAGTGCCATGCATCGGTGCCTTGTTTCGGGAAACGGCAAAACCGATTGCCGCATAACACGCAAGCCAATATAGGAGGATATGAGGCCGCGAACATCTGGTAGCGGCAGTCGGATTGGGGAAATACCATGGCAATTGCAACTACGATGCGTCCGCTTGTTTCTCTGGCTCTGCCGCAAAGCGGCGCGGCGCGGCTGGCAACGCAGCTTTTCCTGGCCATCGCCGGAACGCTTGTGCTGACACTGTCGGCCAAGACCAAGGTGATGCTCGGGCCGGTCGACATTTCGATGCAGACGCTGGCCGTGCTGCTGATTGCCGCCGCCTTCGGCATGCGTCTCGGCGTCGCCACCCTGCTGCTCTACATGGCCGAGGGCGCCATGGGCTTCCCCGTCTTCCAGAGCACGCCTGAAAAGGGTCTCGGCATTGCCTACATGCTCGGCTCGACCGGCGGCTATCTCGCCGGCTTCGTGGTCATGGCGGCCATTGTCGGCTGGGCGGCGGATCGCGGCTGGGACCGCCACCCGATCAAGCTTTTCAACGCCATGCTGGTTGGCGAAGTCGTCATGATGGCGATGGGCTTTGCCTGGCTGGCGCTGCTCATCGGTCCGGAAAAGTCGTGGCAGTTCGGCGTCGTGCCGTTCATCGTCGGCGACCTGATCAAGGTGGCTCTCGCGGCAAGCCTGGTGCCGGCCGTCTGGACGCTGCTCAAGCGCGGCTGAAGCCCGAGCAGACCAGCGGCTTGAGCAATCAAGCCTTGGCTGGCATGGGGTGATTGGCGGATTTCAGCGTGGCGTCTGCCAAGTAATCACACTTAGGTTTCTGGAAACAGCTTCGGAAACAGTGAATCCAATGCGTCGGCCGGAAAGCGTAGCGACACCGGACCTTTGGGTGTTTCCGACGCCAACAGACCGAGCGCGATCACCTCATTGAACACGCGACGCGCCGTGCGTTCGGGCAGTCCGCTAATGCGAGACGCTTCGCCGCGTTCAAATTCGCCGCGCATTAGCGCTTCCTCCAGGAGGCGGGCGGCTTCGGGTTTGAGGCCACTGCGCTCGACGTAGCGACGCAGCCGCTTCGCGAGCGTGTCGAGATCGAACAAGCCGGTCATTAAGTTCACCTGATCGATGCACACCTGCATGAACCATAGCGTAAAGTCGCCGAGTGCGCGCTCGGAGAGGTTGCCCCGTCCGTCGAGATCACCCTGGCGGGGCATATCGGCATGATCCATCATGCGCTTGTAGTCCGTGCGGCTTTTCACGCCGCGCGCTAGACCGCGTGAGATCGACCACAGCCCGTGCGCGGCGATCCCAGCCTCAAGGGCCATGGCGTGGCTCATCAAACGGCTGACGCGGCCATTGCCGTCGGGGAACGGGTGAATGTAGTTGAAACGGTTTCTTCCATGTCTGGCCGATCTTGGCTTCTGCTAAATACGTATAAAGATATATTTCGAATTTTCCAGGATATTTGGCCGATCTTTTGGCCGATGATCGGTACCGTGCCGGCTTCCGCCGGCCATACGCATCTGACTAGGTTGCCGTCCCGACGACACCAACATACAGCTGCTTCGGAACGCAATATCTCCGCTCTCTAGATCGATCTGTCTCGGCTCCCAGGCGACTTGCCAAGGGGTTGATCGCCGAAGCGGTGCTGGAAATTACATCGCATTATTGGCCCTATCGTTCGGCGTCGGTGCGTTGCAGACGGTATCTTTTCAATCGCATCAAGCAATGCTGTTGATCAAAAGTTCCCGCACTGTTGATCCGAGAAATAGATGCTTGCTGGAGCAGCCGCGCTGTCGTAGCTCTTGGTCTCCGACTGTATCGAATCGCCGGGGGGCGAGACGTCCGATTCGTTTTTGTGCGCGAGCAGGTCAGATCCACTATCGCGCTGGTCTGTCGCCGACACGGCAGCCTTGGGGAAGGGGGGAAGACATTGAATGTCGCAGCGTCGACTATCGTCGGAAGCCGGCACTTCCTGTTCAGGATTCGGTTTCAACTGCTTGGCGGACTGACATTCGCGATTTTTGCGCCGGCGATTATCCGGATTGTCTTCAATCCTGAATTTATCTATTCGGCCAATCTTCAGGTAACAGTAGCCGCTGCGGTCATCGCTCACCTTGTGGGCTTCTTATCTTATCGCCGCATCGGAAATTTCCCGGGCGTGGCCGCGGCAAGTTACATCTTGCCGACATTTGCCCTGTCCTACGGGGCTGTTTTCCTGACCATCTTCTTTTTTCGGTTCGAGTACAGCCGGTTTCAGGCCGCCGCCAGTTTCACGCAGTCCACGCTCTGGTATTTCGGCCTGAGCCTGTTGACGCGGCGTCTCGATCCGTACCGGCTCGTCGTGATTCCCGGCGGAGATGTCGAGCGCCTCAAGACATTACCGGGTGTGCATTGGTTTTGGATCAAGTCGACCAGTACGATAATCGAAAGAGCCAGCGGCGTGGTCGTTGATCTGCGTGCCGATCTTGGCGCGGAGTGGGAACGATACATCGCGGATCGGGCCCTTTCGGGAACGCCCGTATACCACGTCAAGCAGGTCAGCGAGTCGCTGACCGGTCGGGTCGAGATCGAGCACCTGTCGGAAAACACGCTTGGTTCGCTCAATCCGAACCAGGCCTACCTCAAGATCAAGCAGGCGGTCGACTGGGTCTCGGCACTTGTCTTGACTATCGTTCTTTCCCCCGTTCTGGCGTTGATTGCGCTGCTGATCCGGCTGGATTCCGATGGTCCCGCGCTGTTTCGCCAGCAACGCATGGGCTACCGGGGCAAGATCTGCACGGTCTACAAGTTTCGCTCGATGCGCCAGCACTCTGGCGCCGGCAGCGACAAGGAGAGGGCGATCACCAGGCACGACGATGATCGCATCACCCGAGTCGGGCGTTTTCTGCGAAAATCCAGGATCGACGAACTGCCGCAGGTCATCAACATCCTGCGTGGCGAAATGAGTTGGATCGGACCGCGACCGGAAGCTGTCGTGCTGTCACAGTGGTACGAGGCTGAGCTGCCATTCTATCGCTACAGACATATCGTCAGGCCAGGCATAAGCGGGTGGGCACAAGTAAATCAGGGGCATGTGGCTGCTGTCGATGACGTTATGGAAAAATTGCACTATGATTTCTATTACATAAAGAACTTTTCGCCTTGGCTGGATGTTTTGATAACTCTCAAGACAATGAAAACGATGCTTACCGGCTTTGGTGCGAGATGACCAATGCGAAGTATGGCTCTGGAATAGCAAGCGCAGGAAGCAGATGGATCTCGCCTCCAGGAAAATAGCAATCATCGGGCTTGGCTATGTCGGTCTGCCGCTGGCGGTCGCCTTCGGCGTCACCAGGGATGTCGTCGGCTTCGACATCAACCAGCCGAGGGTGGACGCGCTGAAGCGTGGCGACGACCATACGCTGGAAGCCAGCAGCGATGAGATCAGTGCTGCGTCGCGGCTGACATTCACCACCGACAAGGCTGATCTGCGCGATTGCGGGATTTTCATCGTTACGGTTCCGACGCCGATCGACAGGGCCAACCGTCCGGATCTGAAACCGCTGATCATGGCCTCGACTTTGGTCGGTGAGGTCATCTCGCCAGGCGCGGTGGTGATCTTCGAATCAACGGTCTACCCCGGCTGCACGGAAGAGGTGTGCGCTCCGCTGATCGAGAAACATTCGGGCCTGCGCTACAATGAGGGGTTCTTCCTCGGCTACAGTCCCGAGCGCATCAACCCGGGCGACCGGGAGCATCGGTTGCAAACGATCGTCAAGGTCACCAGCGGCTCGACGCCGGAAGCGGCCAAAGGTATCGATGCGCTCTATGCCTCGATCGTGCCGGCAGGCACACACCGTACCTCGAGCATTGCGGTCGCCGAAGCGGCCAAGGTCATCGAGAACACTCAGCGCGACCTCAACATCGCGCTGATGAACGAGCTGTCGCTTATCTTCGGCAAGCTCGGCATCGACACCTCCGAAGTGCTGGAAGCCGCCGGCACCAAATGGAATTTCCTTCGCTTCACGCCTGGTCTGGTCGGCGGCCACTGCATCGGCGTCGATCCCTACTATCTCACCCACAAGGCCCAGGAACTCGGCTATCATCCGGAGGTGATTCTTGCCGGCCGCCGTATCAATGACGGCATGGGTCAGCATGCGGCGGATCAGACGGCCCGCCTGATGATGCGCAAGGGAATACCTGTCGTTGGCAGCCGGATTCTGGTGATGGGCGCGGCCTTCAAGGAAAATTGTCCGGACCTGAGGAATTCCAAGGTCGCCGATATCGTTGCCCAACTGAAGGAATACAATGCCGGCATCGACATATGGGACCCCTGGGTCGACGCGCAGGAATGCGCGCGTGCCTTCGGCGTAGCGAGCATGAAGGACATTCCCGACCAGCGCTATGACGGCGTTATCGTGGCCGTCGGCCACAGGCAGTTCCGCGCTCTGGGCGTCGACGGCCTGCAGGCTCTTTGCAAGACCCCCGGCGTCATTTACGACATCAAGGGTCTGTTTCCCAGGCATGTCACGGATGGGCGCTTCTGATGAAGGTTCTGGTCACCGGCGCGGCCGGCTTCATAGGGTATCACGTAGCCAAGCGGCTGCTGGAGCGCGGTGACGAGGTCGTCGGCATCGACAACGTCAACGACTACTACGATCCGGAAATCAAGGAGGCGAGACTGCGGCTCCTGGACGAAGCGAGCCGCAAGACCAATGCCGGATACCATTTCATCCGCGGCAATCTCGCCGACAAGAGCGTGGTCGACGCCTGCTTTGCCGACCACGCATTCGACCGGGTGATCCATCTCGCCGCCCAGGCCGGGGTTCGCTACAGCCTGGAAAATCCGCATGCCTATGTCGAAAGCAACATCATCGCCTACACCAACATGCTGGAGGCCTGCCGCAACAGCGCCGTCGCGCACCTGACCTATGCCAGCACCTCGAGTGTCTACGGCGCCAACACCGACATGCCGTTTTCCGAGCATCGTCCGGCCGACCACCCGCTGCAGTTCTACGCCGCGACCAAGCGCGCCAACGAGCTGATGGCGCACAGCTACAGCCATCTGTTCGGGCTGCCGACGACCGGGCTTCGCTTCTTCACCGTCTATGGCCCCTGGGGGCGCCCGGACATGGCGCTGTTCCTGTTCACCAAAAACATTCTTGCTGGCGAGCCGATCAAACTGTTCAACAACGGCAACCACACGCGCGACTTCACCTATGTCGACGACATCGCCGAAGGCGTGATCCGTGCCAGCGACAGCCCGGCCACGGGCAATGCCGCCTGGGACTCCAGCCGTCCGGATCCGGCCACAAGCAGCGCCCCCTGGCGCATCTTCAACATCGGCAACAACAACCCGGTTAAGTTGACCGCCTATGTCGAGGCGCTGGAAAACGCGCTCGGCCGCAAAGCCATCGTCGAACTCTTGCCGCTGCAGCCCGGCGATGTGCCCGATACCTTCGCCGACACCTCGGCGCTGGAGCAGGCGGTCGGCTACCGCCCGACGACGACAGTGACCGAGGGCGTCGGGCGGTTCGTCGAGTGGTACAAGGCTTATTTCGGGCGGGGATAAGGCTCGGCGTTTCTCGGCTGATCCGCGCTGTTCCATGATCACGTAACCAGGAGCAGATGGAATCGACACGGCTCGCAAACAGGCAGTCTGCAATCCATTGCAGTCCAAGGCGCTATTGAGCGTCTGCATCCCCACGTTCAATCGGCGGGATCGCGTTGCCGCGCTGGTTCAGCAACTGCTACGTGCGGACTGCCCATTGCAGATATGCGTCCATGTCGACGGTTCGACCGACGGAACGAACGAAGCGCTTGCGAAAATCGCGTCTCGCGATTCCAGTTTGGTGGTCACCACTGGCCCGAATGACGGCAGAGGCCGCGCAATGTTTTCGGCGATTGCTTCCGCCACTGGCGACTATTGCATGGTCTTCGATGATGACGACGATCTCTTCGCCGATCGCTTGCCGGAAGTCTGTGAGCACCTTTCGCAGAGAGGTGTCGATGAGAAGATTGCGGGTTTTGTGTTCTCGATGGCTCTTGGCCACCCAGAGACGGCAGCAGAGCCGTTTCCGTTGGAACGGACAAACCTGATAAAGATGCGGGCCGACGAACGGGTGGTCGGCGACAAGAAGGAGGTCATCAGAACTCCTTTGCTTAAACGGGTTGCCGTGCCCCCTGCGGGGCGGTTCCGCCGTGTTCCAACATCTCTTCTCTGGTCCAGATTGGCGATCGAATACGACGTTATCTGTGTCAATGTCGAGATTGGACGAAAACGATATTTGCCGGAGGGGATGACGGCAAGGATTCGGCTTCTTCAGCGACAAAATGCATACCCGATGTTGTTGCTGAACTTGATCTACATCAAGGCATTCTGGCTAGGACGATATCGGTCGGTTCGGTTCCTGGGTAAGGCGGTTCTTGCCTGTTTGAGCTTTGGTATCTTGAGTTTCCCGTTCTTGGTCAAGAGATCATTCGTGCGGGTGACTTCATGAAAGAAGCCAGCCTGTGGAAGTTGGTGGAAGCCATCGTAATACGAATTGTTCCTGGTCTTCTGAACATAGCGACATTGCTGTACATCGGAAGCCATCTGGAGACTGGACAGTACGGTATTTTCAGCACGACGATTGCGACAGTTTCATTTATTTCGACACTTGTTTTTGGAGTCGCGACCTATTCGATAATGCCGGTTTCCGCAAAAATGCATGCCGCGGGAATGGGTAGAGAGTACGTGTCGTCCATTTTGACCGTGCTTGCAGTTGTGGCGTTGTTTGTCGTCCTGGCTGGGCTGGCACTGACGTGGCTGGGATTTGGCAATGCCGTTGCCGCGACCATCATCATTTCTTTCGGCTTGCACACCGCACTTCAAGAGATTTTGAGGTCACAACTGCGTTTGTGGGCGTACGGTTGGTCGGCGATTGGCCAGGCCGTAGCATACCAGGCAGGAGCCATAATCCTGCTTGTCGGCGATGCGAAAGTAGGATCGGCTCTTGCCGCCTTTTCGCTCTCCTATTTCGTCGGAGCGCTGATTTCATTTGCCTTGCTGGGACCTAGGAATCTGAGACGACCTGGCTTTTCCTATCTTGCCGGGTCTCTGGTCACAGGCTGGGGATTTGTGTTGAGCAATCTGGCCGAGAGCGGCGTGTTTGTCGGCATTCGATACATTGTTTTGTTGCTTGGCTCCGAGACCCATCTCGGTGTCTTCTCGTTTTGTGTCGATCTTTCACAACGGTCTGTCGGCTTCTTCATGAATGCGGCCAGCTTCGTTTTCGTGCCAAGGGCGTTTCTCAGTGCCGCAAATGGAAACGTCAGGGAGTTTCGGCGCGGACTGTTCGAAGGAGCGGCCATCGCACTCATTTTTGCGGCTGCGGCTGCGGCCGGAATAGTTGGCCTGTTTTTCTCGGGCCATGCCTCCGGATGGCTGGGGAAGTCTTTTGATCCTGCGGTGTTCGGGATCGTTTCTTGTGCTGTTCTGGTCAACAGGACCAAAAAAGTGATCATCGACCCGTTTGCGCTTCGGTCGAACAAAGCGATGACGTTGACTTATTCCTACGCGATAGGGGCGTTGGCTTGCTGTTGTCTGGCGGCATTGGGCCTTTGGTGGCGGGTGCCGCTTGGCAGTGAAATGGCATTTTTGTTCGGATATGTCGTTGCCGCGGCCTGTTCCTTTTTCGCATTGAGGAATGTGATTGCAGACCAAGGGCCTGGTGCGAAACAGCGCACGGTTTTGATGGTCGGGCCGGATGCCAGAAATGAATGAGAAGAAAGCATTTTACGACGAGAAAAACAGGCGCATCGTCCATGTCGGCACGGTGGCTGATGACGACTATTGGGATTCTCACTGGGCCGACGGGATTGTCTTGAGGCCGGATCGCTTTGTCGTTGAAACCACCAAGCGATATCTGACCGGATCGGCCAAGGTCCTGGACGCTGGATGTGGCTTGGCCAATACGGTCCATGGCCTCCACCAGGCAGGCTTTTCCGCCTACGGGATCGACTTCGCGCAGAAGACCGTGGGGATGGTGAACCGTGCCGCGCCCCATTTGCAAGTGACCGTGGGGGATGTTCGAGCAACGGGCTTCGCGGACGGATTCTTCGATGGGGTGTGGTCCCTGGGGGTGATCGAGCACTTCTTCGACGGTTACGATGAGATCGCATTGGAGATGAGGCGCATCATCCGATCAGGAGGAGTTGCCTTCGTGACAGTGCCGAGCATTTCTCCTCTCCGACAGTTGAAGATCAGAATGGGTCTCTATCCCAGGTTTTCAGGTGAACAGGCCGGATTTTACCAGTTCGTTCTTGGGCCGTCTTCGATTGTTTCCAGTTTCGAACAGCACGGCTTCAAGCTTCTGGGATCCCAGCCAAGGGGAGGCTTCAAGGGGCTGAAGGACGAGACATTTTTCTCCAAGCCGATGCAGGCCTGGTACGACAGCAAGAATGGAATCCTGAGAGGTTTGCGTGCTGCCGCGGACCGGTTGCTCGGGCCATTTTCGCATCATACGCGGCTCTACGTCTTCCACAGGATATAGCGCGGATGTCCAATCCGAGTGGGCGCAGATCGCCAAACGAAACCGGTGGTGAAGCAGTATCGATATTGCGAAAGTTTGTTCGTGCGAATGTGGCTGTTTCCGAGTTCCTGGACAGAGCTCTGCCGCGACGCCTTCGCATCGACGGCAACCGGACCTTTGCGACGGAGATAGCACCTCCCTTACTTACCTCAAATGCACGGGTTTACGACCTTGGCGGGGGTGCCAGGCCGTTCGTCAGTCTTTCGGAGAAGCGGCGCCTGAGGCTTTTTGTCGTTGGGCTCGACCTCGACGCGGAAGAGTTGTCGAAAGCGCCGCGCGGAATATACGACGAGGAGATTGAAGCGGACCTTACCTCGTTTAGGGGGAGGGGCGATGCTGACGTCGTCATTTGCCAGGCAACGCTCGAACACGTCCGTGATGGCGAGGGTGCCTTGCGCGGCATTGCCAGTTGCGTGAAGCCGGGAGGCGTGGTTGCCATTTTCTCGCCCTCGCGCAACGCCGTTTTTGCCAGATTGAATCGGGTCCTGCCGGAGGGGATGAAACGACGGCTGCTTTTTGCGATCTATCCTGAAAAGGGCATGGGTCATGACGGGTTTCCGGCCTTCTACGACAAGTGCTTGCCCAGTGACGTCGAGACAATCGCAAAACGGAACGACCTGGAACTTGTCGAGCGCCGTCTGTTCTGGAAAAGCTCCTACTTCTATTTTTTCGTGCCGGCCTTTCTTGCCTGGCGCATCTGGTTAGGCGTTTCGGCCCTGCTTCTCCGCAAGGATGCCGCTGAAACCTACGCCTATGTCTTTCGGCGAAAACAGTGAGTTCCCGCGGCTCATGAAAAGGAAGCTCGCGCTGATCGCCATTCCGCTCGACAGAAGAGGCGGTGCCGAAACCATCTTGAAACTTGTTGCGCGCGCACTCGCGAGACGACCCGACTGGGACGTCGAAATCGGCTTCTTGGGTGGCCAGGCGGCGGGCGAGGCCGCTGGATCACACCAGAAGGGAATTCGGTGCAGCTACGGCTTTGGCGGCGGTAAGGCCATGAGCGAGTTTTTGCTCGCTCCGCGGCTGATCCGGCATCGGTACGATTTGGTGTTCTCGAGCCACGCACGGGTAAACTCGTTTCTGGCTGCCGCGCGAAGCGTGGGACTTCTCCGCAGCCATAGGCTGGTCGCCCGCGAGTCCACGGTGCTTCTGGACCGCTTCAAGGGTCTTCGCGCGCTCGCTTACAAGGCGCTCTACGCTGCCTATGGCAGCCAGGACATGATAGTCGCGCAAACGAGCTATATGAATGAACGCCTGCGTGACGTATTGCCCCGCCGAGCAATCGCCAAGCTGCGTACTTTGCCCAACCCGGTCGATGAAGATCTCATCGTCAAAATGTCCATGGAGGCATTGCCCGGGCACGACGCCGAGATACTTTCCCGCCGTCCGCAGATAGTCTGGTGCGGTCGGCTGATTGATGTGAAGCGTCCGACGATCGCGGTTGATGTGCTGGCCGAGGTCAGACGAAGGACCGGCGAGGATTATGAGCTGACCATGGTTGGCTCTGGACCCATGGAAGCGGAGTTGAGAGCCCGCGCTGGCGAGCTTGAGCTGGCCTCGCGACTAAATCTGCTCGGCCAGAGAGACAACCCGTTTCCACTGTTTCGCGCAGCGCGTGTCGGCATGCTCACGTCGGCGACGGAGGGATTTCCCAACGTCCTTCTGGAAATGATGGCTTGCCGGATTCCTGGCATCGTCACCACCCCCTGTGCGGGAGATCTGGACATGCTGTCGGGCCTGGAGATTTCAGCCGGCTTTGGCGCGTCGGAAGTTGCGGAAGCACTGCTGAAGGTCATCCAAGGCGGCGATCGGTCGGCCTTGTACGGAAAGACCTTGTCGGAAAGATCGCCGGATCGGTTTGCGGATATGCTGTTGAGAGCGCCGTCGTCATATCCGGGTGGGCAGAGATGACGCCCGTTGCTCGCGACAAGATAATCGTCTCGATAAACACATCCTGGAATGTCGTCAATTTCCGCAAGGGATTGATCGAGGCGCTGCGGAGCCGTGGCTATGAGGTGGTCGTCGTCGCGCCGAGAGACGCGTATTCTTCGCTGATTGCGGCCATGGGCTGCCGCTATGTCGAACTCGACATGGACAATTCCGGCACGTCACCGTTGCGGGATCTGGTCCTTCTGTGGCGCTACTGGCGTCTCTTGCGGCGCGAGAGACCGCTGGCGTTTGTCGGCTTCACGATCAAGCCCAACGTGTTCGGCTCCATCGCGGCCAATCTGAACGGCATTCCCGTCATCAACAACATTTCGGGATTGGGGACGGCGTTCGTCCGCGGTGGTCTGCTGCTCAGGATTGCCAAGGTCTTGTACCGGGTGGCGTTGGCCCGTTCCAAAATGGTTTTCTTCCAGAACGACGATGACCGGATGCTGTTCGTCGATGAACGCCTGGTTCGCAAGGATCGAACCGCGCTCTTGCCTGGCTCCGGCATCGACCTCGTGCGTTTTGCCCCGTCGTCCGAAGCGCGCACCGGGTCTGGCGCCATCGTCTTTCTTCTCGTGGCCCGGCTTCTCTGGGACAAGGGTGTCGGCGAGTTCATCACGGCGGCCCGTCGGGTTTGCCGTGAGGTGCCCGGAGTGCGTTTCCAACTGCTCGGCTTTCTTGATGTCGAAAACCGGACTGCGGTCAGCCGCGAGCACGTGGAAAAATGGGTTGCCGAGGGATTGGTCGAATATCTCGGTTCCACCGACGATGTGCGGCCTTTCATGCGTGCCGCCGATTGTGTCGTGTTGCCCTCCTACAGGGAGGGAACGCCGCGCTCGCTGCTTGAGGCGGCTGCGATGGGCAAGCCGCTGATCGCAACCGACGTGCCAGGATGCAGGGAAGTGGTGGACCACGCCGTCAATGGCTTCCTGTGCAAGGTGAGGGACCCTGATGACCTTGCGAACAAGATGGTCGAGTTTGCGCGGCTGGACGGCTCGTCCAGGGACAGGATGGGGGCCCGGAGCAGAAACAAGGTCGAGCGGCAGTTTTCGGAAACGATCGTCATCGAGAAGTACATGCAGCAGATAGAAAGACTGAGCGCCCTTGCGACGAAATGAGCGGACCGGCCGCACCGGGTCGGATGGAGGATGGTTTTGTCAGTCAGGAGCATAGCGTTGCTTGCCGTCGTGGCTGTTTTGTTTGGTGTTGGCTTTCTGGGCATAATCGTCATGCAGAGGGGCGGCCCGTCCCCCGCGAAGCCGGTAGCCGCGCTCGAGCCGTTTGACGGCAAGCTCGCCATTCCATCGGTCGATGATCTGCGCGTCGGCGGTCGCAAGATCCTGCTGTGCGGGGCGGCGTTTTCCAGGCCTCAGGCTATGCGCCTCCTGGTGACGGAAGCGGCGCGCCGAGACTATCAGGGGCTCGTCCTGGCCTGCAAACCTGTAGGTGCCGGAACACCTTGCGACGGCAAGATCGCTTCCAGGGTTGGCGATACCCTTGTTGTGCAGTGCCTGACGGCTGAGGGGGAAGATTTGGCCACCATACTTACGCAGGGCGGAATTCTCTGCGGCCAGCCGGTTCAGGCCGGCGCAACGTACAAACCTTGCTGAGCGGGATTTTCGGGGCCGCCGCAGCGATGCGATGCGTACCGCTCTTTCCCGGAACTCGACGCATAGTGCTCAATCCGTTCGTTTTGACGATCCGTCAGGGCAAGAGTGGCATAGAGATCGCGTCCGTCCGCAACGGCAAACAGAAGGATGCATATGCGCCTTCCGAGCTTCTTGGGGAAGATCCTGAAGAGGCAGAGGTTCCGCCGAATGGTAACACTGCCTCAGTGAGTATCGAACACGAATGCCGTCTGACGCTTGGCTAGTACAGGCTGTGGGGCTTCTTGCGCATTTAGCGTGCCTAATTTCTCCGCGACTCTGATCGGCCTGTCCTTAGGAACAATGGCGACGGAAAGGAAACCTCAATTTCTGTCTGTTAATAATAAACGTGCGCTGGCCAGCTAAATTGCTCATGCCTTCTCACTAAAGTACTGTGCTCGGACAGACACGCATCAGCTTAAATCGCCTCGCGCGCGCGAAACAGGTTGGAATTGTGGCCAAAAACTGGTACGCGCTAATGAACTGCCTTGGACTGGGTGCGCCGGAAGCGGTGCAGCAAGAGGGGATCGAAGACTGATGAACCTTGTGGTTAAAACTGCGCTTGCCGTATTTGTCGTGTCAATCGGGTTTGGTTCAGCTTCATCGTTTGCCCAGGATGCTTCGTGCAGCTGCGCGACACCCTATCAAGGTTCGGCAAGCCCGATCGGATCCATTCATTCCGCCATCGGTGATGTGATGGTGTCGCAAACAACGGGCTATGGCGCTGCCAAGGTCGGAAGCGCGCTCGATTTTGGTAGCCGTGTGGTGGTTGGCGCCAAGGGCGCGGCCTCCGTTCTGGTCGGCGGCTGCAGTCTGGAGGTTTCGGCCAATTCGAGCCTCGACGTTTCCCGCCTTGGCAACAACATCTGCCTCAAGCTTGTCGGCTCTGAGCAGACTGCTGCTATTCAGCCCTCCGGTGGCGGCGCCGGGTTCGGTCCGCCGGAGGCGATTTTCACGGGCGCGCTTCTGACGTCTGGCGTGCTCGCGGCGACGCAGGACGACGACAACGGCGTCAGCCGCTGACGAAGATTAAGCGGTGTTGGCCGCTGTAGTGAAAGTGCTGGATCGGTCGGCGGCCCGGCTAGTTTACTGGATTCGTTAACCATTTGCTTTATTGCTTGGGGTGGGGTGGGTGTGATTCGTACCAACAGGGCGAGTTGCAGGTTTTGGTGGGGTAAAAATGATGAGTTACCATCGGTTCGGGGCTGCTTTTGCTTTTGTTGCATTCGTCGCAGGGGGTGTCCTGTTGGCCGCGCCCGAGGCTGTAGCTCAGCAAACCTGTTCCTGTCTTGCGTCCGTGCCGGCGTCCGCAGACGCGATAGGTCGGCTTACGCAGGTCCGGGGTGATGTCCAGATGTCCCAGGCCGGCGGCTATGCAGGGGTGGATGCCGAGGCGCCGGTGTATGCGGGCGCTCGCATCATGACCGGGGCGCAGGCGTCTGCTTCGCTGGCTATCGGAGCCAATTGCGCGCTCGATATTCCAGCCAATGCCACCGTCAAGGTCGACCCTATCGAAGGCGGCATGTGCGTTTCGCTTGAGACACCAACTGCGACGATCGTACCCGCCAGCTCAGAACCTGGCATGCTGCCGGTTCTCTTGGGCGGCGCCGCCGTCGGTGGTGCCGCCGCCCTTATTATCGGCCTGCAGGATGACGACGACGCGGTCAGCCGGTAGGCGGGATACGACACCCGTTGTTTTGTGTAAATTTGTCAAATGCGTCATTCGCCTTCATGCGGGTGACGCATTTCTATTTTGTCGAGGCGAAGCTTTGCCTCCTCTCAACCAGAAACGCCAATGATCGACCTGCATTCACATATCCTGCCCGGTCTCGATGACGGTTCTCCTGACTTGGCCATGTCGCTGGAGATGGCACGGCTGGCAGTCGCCGACGGTACAACGCATATGGCATGTACGCCGCATGCGATGCCTGGGGTTTATGAGAACGCCACGCCAAACATTGCCGAGGCTGTTCAGGCGTTGGAACTGGAGCTTCATCGCGCTGCCATACCGCTTACCTTATACATTGGCGCTGATGTTCATCTCGCGCCTGATCTTCCCGATCGATTGAGGCTAGGTACGGTGCCCACTCTGAACGGATCCCGCTATTTCCTGTTCGAGCCGCCACATCACATTCTGCCTCCGCGGCTCGAAGACTTCGCCGCCCGTCTCATAGGCGCCGGCTTCGTGCCGATCCTCACTCATCCAGAACGGTTGACCTGGATCAAGGCGAATTACGACGTCATCGAGAGGTTGAATACGCTAGGCTGCCTTATTCAGCTCACGGCTGATTCTGTGACGGGGGTCTTTGGACGTACGGCGCTGTACTACTCGGAGAAGCTGCTGGATGAGGGCAGGGTGGATATTGTCGCCTCCGATACGCACGGCGCCAGCCGCCGGCGGCCAGGGCTTTCGCAGGCGGTTGTCGCCATCGCGAACCGGTGTGGGGAAGATGAGGCTTACAACATGGCAGTGAAACGCCCGGACGCGATATTGCAGGATCGGCCGCTCGTGCCCATCGGAAAGCAAAGCGCGAGAAAGTCGGGCGGCAGCAGTGCGGGGCGGTTTGGCGGATTGGGCCGGTTGTTCAAGAGCGGGGCTCTTTGATGGGCATTTTCGATCTTGCAAGAAGTCGTGCGGGCACCGTGCCCGCCTTACTCGCATCGCTAGCGATATCTGCTTGCGCAAGCACGTCGTCGACATCGACGTCCACCACCAGTTCTGTCGATGCGCTGCAGCCGACGGCGTCTTCATCGGCGCTCTCTGGCGGTGGTACGCTGCAGGTGGTCAAGGATCTTCCGCCGCCGCAGAATACCCAGAATGGCAGCGAGCAGCCGCTGTCCGCCAACGATGTGCTCGAGGTCAGTGTGTTTCAGGTCGATAATTTGAACAGAACAGTTCAGGTCGACGCAGGCGGGCAGATTTCGCTTCCGCTGATTGGAACCATGACTGCAGCCGGCAAGACCGTTCGTCAGCTCGAGAAGGAAATCGAGACTGCCTACGGTGAAAAGTACTTGCAGTCGCCTGACGTGACGATTTTCGTCAAGGAGTCGATTGGCCAGCGCATCACGGTCGATGGTGAGGTCAACAAGGCCGGCATTTATCCGGTGTCCAGCAGCGCTTCCTTGCTCGACGCGATCGCCCTTGCCGGAGGGTTCAATCCGGTCGGTGATGCCGGCAAGGTCTTCGTCTATCGCAATGTCGGCCAAAACAAGCTGGTCGCAAATTACAATGTCGAGGAAATCCGCGCCGGCAAGAACCGCAACCCGCGCATCTATGGCGGCGACGTGGTCGTCGTTTTTGCTTCGAAGTCGAAAATCGCGATGAACAATTTGAAGGATGCGCTGGGCCTCGCCTCCAGCGCTGCCCGCATTGCGGTCATTCCGTAGACACGGACAACCCCAGGATCACCTCGCGCATGCTCGATCGCAACAGGCAGCCCCAACTTGCCGGACCCGGACATGGTCAGGCCCTGTCCGCGGACTCCTATTACGACGTGCCGCAAAACTACGGTCCCTATGGTCGCGACTATGCGGGCCAGGATGAGGGGTTCAACCCGCTCAAGCTGCTTTTATACATCGTCCAGTATCGCTGGCTGATCGTCATGATGGCGGCCGCCGGGCTCGTTGCCGGCGTTATCGTGACGATGATGCAGACACCAAAATACCAGGCGACGACACAGCTCGAAGTTCTGGTGCCTTCGGCGAAAGTGTTTCAGGACATTGAGGTTGTTTCCGAAAACAGCGACGTCCGGGCCTTCCTGACCGCGCGGGAGAAGCTGAAGAGCCGGGCATTGGCTCAGCGCGTGGTGTTCCAGCTTGGGCTTGGCGAAAGGCCGGACTTTCTGTTTCCGACGCCGAGCTTCTCCCCGAGCAATATTGTTTACCGTGCGTTCGGGATGTCCAAATCACCTTCCATTGAGGAGAAAACGCCCGAAGAGCGCGAGGCAATTGCCATCAAGCGCATCCAGGAAGATCTAACGGTCAATCTGGTCACCAATACAAGCCTGTTATCGATCACCTTCGTCGATCAAAAGCCGAAATATGCAAGCGACGTTGCCAATCAGGTCGCGCAGAGTTTTATCGATCAACGTCTCGATCAGACCAGCGAGACCTCCGATCTGGCACGGCAGTTCATCCAGGAGCAGGTTTTGCAGGTGAAGCAAAAGCTGCAGACCTCCGAAAAGGAACTGGTCACCTATGCAAAAGATGCCGGCATCACTGTTACCGGCGACGACAAATCGCTGATCGGCTCGAACATCGAAGCCCTGAACACCGCCCTGGCCACGGCAATCCAGGAGCGTCTTGATGCGGGACGGGTGGTCGATCAGATAGAAAAGGGCCGCGGGTCGAGCCTCGGTCCGGTTCTGGAAAGCGAAGGTCTGCAGAAGCTTAGCGATAAACTGGCGGATCTGACCAGCCAGTATCAGCAGAAATTGGGCATCCTGAAACCCGGTTTTCCGGAAATGCAGCAATTGCAATCGCAGATCAAGGAACTGCAGCGACTCTACAACAACGGCGTGCTGGCGATAACCGATTCGTTGCGGCTGAAATATCAGGAAGCGCAGAACAAGGAAACCGACCTCAAGTCCAAGCTCGCGGAGATGGAGAGGCAGCAGGTTGTCTTCAACGACAAGAATATCAAATACACGATCCTGAAGCGCGAAGTCGACTCCAACCGGTCGCAGTATGACAGCCTTATCGCCAAGCTGAATGAAGTCGGTGTTAGCTCGGAACTCAAGACGCAAAGCGCTGCGATAGTCGATTTCGCTTCGCTGCCCACAGCCCCCTATTCTCCACGTCTGAGCATCAATCTTGCAGTCGCTCTCGCGCTTTTCATGGCCCTGGCTGCATCGATCATCTACATCATCGAGTTGCTGAACAACACTTTCACCAACCCGGAGCAGATCGAGAAAGAGCTGGGACTGACGATGCTCGGCATCCTGCCGCTTGTTGGTGATCGCGAACTCATAGCCAGCATCGCCGATCAAAAATCCGGGCTCTCCGAGGCCTATCGTTCGCTGCGAACATCGCTGCAGTTCTCCGGTGTGGAGGGCGCGCCGCGATCGCTGCTGGTGACCAGTTCGGAACCGTCGGAAGGCAAGTCGACCACGTCGTTCAAGCTTGGCCAGGATTTCGCGGCACTCGGCGCAAGGGTTCTGCTTGTTGACGGCGATCTCCGCAAACCCAACCTGCACCGGCTGTTCGGCCTCGACAATGCGATCGGGTTGAGCAACCTGCTGACAAATACCGTTCGCAAGGACGATCTGCCAGGCATTTTCAGACCGACGAAATACCCCAATGTCACCGTGCTGACGTCCGGAACGATTCCGCCGAATCCGGCCGACCTGCTCTCGTCGCCGAAGATGGCGTTGATCTTGACCAATCTAGGCAAACGCTTCGATCTGGTCATCATTGACGCCCCGCCGGTCGTCGGTCTTTCCGACGCACCAATCCTCAGCCGGCTTGCCGAAGGCACATTGATGGTCGTTTCGACCAATCAGGTCACACGCAAGTCAGCCAAAACGGCACTCAAGCGTCTGCGCTCAGCCGGTGCGAATGTGATCGGAGCGGCGATGTCGAAATTTACAGTCAACAAGTTCGATTACAATTACGCCTATAAATACATGAACTATCAGTACTACGACTATGGCGCGAGTACCCCGAAAATTGAGGGCAAAGTCGATGACGGAGCAGGCCAGCCCGCTCACGCGAAATCTCCGGCGTTCAGGCGTTTGGTTCGTCGCCTCCGTTCTGGTGTTGGCGGTTTCGTCGGTAGGGCTAAGTCGGCTTCTTGAGTCGGAAACGCCGGCCGTCTCGCTTGCGCTCGATCCGTTCAACGTAGATGCCTTGATAGGCGAAATTGCCGGTCGGTTGAGCGAAACAGGCGACGGTGCTGATCTCGATGTCTTGGCAACAAAGGCGAAGGGCGCGCTTCGTTTCAATGTCGCGGATGCCCGGCTCTACAGCCTGATAGGCGAGATTGAGTATCGACAAGGCGAAAAAGATGAGGCTTTCGAACTCTTCGACCAGGCTCGAAAGCTGTCCAAGACTGAAATCCATTCGCTTCAGAGATCGATCGATCGCTCGATCGAGGTGGGCGATCTGTCAAAGGCCGTTGCCGAGATCGACACGTTGCTGCGCCGGTGGCCCGACAGATTTCCAGTCATTGCGGCGGGCTTGCCGGCTATTCTTTCAAACCCGGACGGATACCAGGCTGTCCTGGCAGCCTTGAGGATCGAGGCGCCGTGGAGATCCAGTCTTTTCACCGCCCTTGGTAAGGATCCGCGGGGCCTGCGCGTCGCAAATCAACTGTTGCTGGACCTTGCCGGATCGAGTTCACAACCGACGTCGAAGGAACTGTCTGCCGTAATCAACGGATATATCAGGCAGAAGGAATACGAGGCGGCTTACCGGCTGTTCCTGTTCAGTCTGTCCGATCAGGAGCGGACACTGGCCGGATACATTTTCAACGGCGGCTTTGAACAGATCCTCAGCGGCAAGCCATTCGACTGGCAGGTTCGCGACCGCTCCGGTCTGGAAATTACCTTTGCCGGGGCGCGCGATGTCGGCGAAGGCGATAGCGGAGCGACTGTCCGATTCCTGAATACGCCGGTGAAGAACGCCGCGCTCCAGCAATATGTCGAACTGCCTCCCGGCTCCTACAGGATTTCCCTGATCGCCTCCGCGAGAAACCTGAAGCTGCCCAAGCAGCTGTTCTGGTCCATCAGATGCGCGGATCCGGCGGGCGAAATAGCTCGGTTCGACATTCCGGAAGGCACGTTCAATCGGCGGGAGTTGAGCCTGGATTTCGCGATCGGACCAAGCGCGTGTCCCATGCAATTGTTGCGGCTGGAAACAGCTGCCATCGCTGAGAGTTGGCGATTTCGGTACGTTGGCACGTTGGTCATGCACAAATTGAGCATCGAAAGAGTTTCATCTTGAGAGAGCGGTCAACCCGGTCCACGGAATGGGAAAAATATCTGCTTGGGTCGGTTCTCTTCCTGTCGGTGCTGATTGGCGGCGGCACCGCGAGCGGTCTCTACACCGAAGCGCTGATCGAGGTGGCGGCGATCGTCTCGGCCGCGGCCGTCTTTTCAAGGCCGTCGGAACGCGGCATCCCTCGCTCGGCCCTGTGGTTGCTTGCTCTGGGCCTTGCCGTGTTCTGTTTTCAAATCGTGCCGCTGCCCGCCGCCCTGTTGAGCGGATTGCGGCCTGAGGTTCTACTTGCAAATCCGTGGCTGAGCGGTGAAACCGGGCTGCGTTTCGTCAGTGTCGGCGTGGGACGTACGATCGAGTGTCTGTTGTATTTCGTGGCGATGGCTGCATTCTTTCTGAGCGTCACCCGCTTGCGCCCAGATCAGGTCTACGGCCTTCTGCCCTTCTTTTTCATGGGTGTCATCTGTAACGGACTGGCTGCGGCGATCCAGTATTCGCTCTCCGATACGGTTGCCATACAGGGTTTGTTGCCGTTCACGATCAATGCGGGACTGTTTGCCAACCAGAACCATTTTTCGGCTCTGCTCTTCGTCTCCATTCCCTTCGTTGTCTACTACGGCCTGTTTCGCGGGCACCTTCTGTCCGGGTCGCTCGGCTTGATAACGCTGCTGCTGTTGCTTCTGGCCGCCGGTTCGCGCGCCGGTATTCTGATAGGGCTGGCGATCACCATGGTATCAGTCCTCTTTCTGTCCGCGCGCTCGAGGCTGGGCGGGTATGGAATACCCGCTGTCTTCATCGGGCTTTCGCTCTACACGATCGGGGCGTGGACGAAGATCGATGCGGAAGTGGTTGACCCGGCCTTTGGACGGGCCGAATTTGCCCGCACGACGATCGCGGGAATTGAAGAGAACTGGGCGACGGGCGTCGGCTTTGGGAGTTTTCCGAAGGTCTATCAGATTTACGAAAAGGGAGAGATGATCTTCAAGCCCTACGTCAATCACGCCCACAATGATTATCTAGAATTGGCACTTGAAGGTGGCGCTCCTGTTGTCTTTCTGGTCGCAGCTTACGCGATATTGCTTTTTGCGTTTTCCGTTACGGCACGGCGAGATCCGCTGCAGAAAATGGCGTTTCTCTCAGTATCGTTTCTGCTCGTTCATTCTCTGGTCGATTATCCCTTGCGAACGGCGGCACTGGCGATGACCTTCGCCTATATGAATGGCGTTATCTTTCACAAGGGACTTGCTGAGCGGCTGAGCCAGAGAGGCGAGTCGACCGCCGCCCATGATGACAATCTGCTTGTTCCCGTCAGGCCGGCTTTGGCAAGACGATAGCAATGCGTCGCCTGAATTGGCCATGGATTGGCGCCGGATCGTGACCCAGTCATTTGACGAACGCCGAGATTGACAAGCCAGTGCATGGAACCTAAGCACGGGCGGCTAGGGCCGGGGGGTTCAGGCATGTCAAGGAGAGCTTCTTGAAAGGAATTATCCTTGCTGGAGGCAGTGGAACGCGTCTTTATCCACTAACATTAGCAGTCTCTAAGCAAATTCTGCCGATATACGACAAGCCGATGATCTATTATCCGCTGAGCGTTCTGATGCTCGCGGGTATCCGAGAGATTCTGATCATTTCGACGCCGCGTGACCTGCCGGTTTTTCGCGATCTGCTTGGCGATGGATCGGAGTTCGGGCTCGACCTGTCCTATGCCGAGCAGCCGCAGCCCAACGGGCTGGCGGAAGCGTTCATCATCGGCCGCAATTTTATCGGCAAGGACAACGTGTCGATGATCCTCGGCGACAACATCTATTTCGGCGATGGGCTGTCGCAGCTTTGCCGCGACGCTGCCTCGCGCGAAAAGGGCGCTTCGGTGTTCGCCTATCATGTCGAGGATCCCCAGCGTTATGGCGTGGTTTCCTTCGACAAGGCCACGGGAACGGCGCTGACGATCGAGGAAAAGCCGCAGGTGCCGAAATCCAACTGGGCGGTCACCGGTCTCTACTTCTATGACAACGATGTCGTCGACATCGCCCCTGCCATCCGTCCCTCGGCGCGCGGTGAGCTCGAGATCACGGCGGTCAACAACGTCTACCTCGAGCGCGGCCAGTTGCATGTGCATCGGTTGGGGCGCGGCTATGCCTGGCTCGACACCGGCACCCATGACAGCCTGCATGAGGCCTCGTCCTTCGTGCGCACCATCGAGCACCGCCAGGGCATCAAGGTCGCCTGTCCCGAAGAGATCGCCTTTGAACAGGGTTGGCTGACTGTGGACCAGGTTCTGCGTCGCGCCGATCACCTGGGCAAGAACGAATATGCCGCCTATCTGCGCCGGCGTGTCGTCGACCTGTCGGAGGCCTAGGTGCTGGAAGTCAGGCCCCTTGGCATCGATGGCGTTCTGGAAATCGTTCCGAAGCGACATGGCGACGCGCGCGGCTTCTTCGTCGAAACCTACAATGCCGAGCGCTTTTCGCAGGCCGGCATAGACTTGGCTTTCGTGCAGGACAATCATTCCTATTCCGCCGCGGCGGGCGTCTTGCGAGGGCTTCACTATCAGCTTGCGCCGCGCGCCCAGGACAAGCTGCTGCGCGTCATCCGGGGCAGCATTCTCGATGTCGCGGTCGACATTCGCCGCGGTTCGAAAACCTTCGGAAAATGGGTCGCTCTCGAAGTGTCGGCCGAAAAGGGCAACCAGATTCTGGTGCCGAAAGGCTTCGCGCACGGCTTCGTGACGCTCGTGCCCGACACCGAGGTCCTGTACAAGGTGACCGACACCTATTCGCAGGCGCATGACCGGTCGATCCGTTTCGACGATCCCGCCATCGGCATCGAATGGCCGTCATTGACCGGCGGGTTCCAGCTCTCGGACAAGGACCTGAAGGCGCCGCTGCTGGCTGCCGCCGAGGTGTTCGCCTGATGGGTTATTTGAGGACAGCGGCATGAATTTTCTGGTGACGGGCGGTGCTGGCTTTATCGGTTCGGCGGTATGCCGGCATCTATGCGCCAACCCGGCCTATCGGGTGACCAATCTCGACAAGCTGACCTATGCGGGAAACCTCGCCTCGCTGCGGCCGATCGAGAACGCACACAATTATCGCTTCGCGCAGGCCGATATCTGCGACGAAAGGGCCGTGCTCGATATCCTCCGGCGCGACGATATCGACATCGTCATGAACCTGGCCGCCGAGAGCCATGTCGACCGCTCGATCGATGGGCCGGGCACTTTTGTCGAGACCAACATCGTCGGCACCTACAAGATGCTCAATGCCGCGCTGGAGTACTGGCGCGGCCTGCCCGAGGACAGGAAGAGCCATTTCCGCTTCCATCATGTCTCGACCGATGAGGTGTTTGGCGATCTTCCCTTCGATGGCGGCATGTTCGTCGAGGAAACGCCCTATGCGCCATCCTCGCCCTATTCCGCCTCGAAAGCGGCCTCGGACCATCTGGTGCGGGCCTGGCACGAAACCTATGGCCTGCCGGTCGTGCTTTCCAATTGCTCGAACAACTACGGACCCTATCACTTTCCCGAAAAGCTGATCCCGCTGGTCATCCTCAATGCGCTCGACGAAAAGCCGCTGCCGGTCTATGGCGCCGGCGCCAATGTGCGCGACTGGCTGTTCGTCGAGGATCACGCGCGCGCGCTGGAACTTGTCGCAACCAGGGGACTGCCGGGCGAAAGCTACAATGTCGGCGGCAATTCCGAGCGGACGAACCTTGGCGTCGTCGAGACGATCTGCGATCTGCTCGACAGCAGGCGGCCGCGGGCAGGGGGCAAGAGCTATCGCGACCTGATTTCCTTCGTCACCGACCGCCCCGGTCACGATCGCCGCTATGCCATCGACGCCTCGAAGATAGGCCGGGACCTGGGCTGGACGCCCAATGAGAATTTCGACAGCGGCCTCGCCAAGACCGTCGACTGGTTTCTCGACAACAAATGGTGGTGGGGACCGATCCGCGAGCAGCGCTATGCCGGTGAACGGCTGGGCGAAGCACGCAAGGGGGCGGCGTGAGGCTGGTTGTCACCGGGCGCGACGGACAAGTCGCGGCAAGCCTCCTGGAGGCCGCCCAGGCGGCCACCGGCGTTGAGGTCATCGCCATTGGCCGTCCGCAACTCGACCTCGCAAGACCCGACACGGTGATCGAAGCCATCGCGGCCGCGAAGCCGGATATCGTCGTGTCGGCTGCCGCCTACACGGCGGTGGATCAGGCCGAGGACGAGCCCGATCTGGCATTCGCGGTGAACGCCGTCGGCGCCGGCAAGGTGGCGCAAGCGGCGGCGCTGCTTGGCGTTCCCGTCATCCATCTTTCGACCGACTATGTTTTCGACGGCACCAAGGACGCAGCCTATGTCGAGACCGACGTGACCGCACCAGCCAGCGTCTATGGCGCCTCCAAGCTTGCCGGCGAACAGGCGGTTGCATCGGCCAATCCGCGCCATCTGATCCTGCGCACGGCATGGGTCTACAGCCCGTTCGGCAAGAATTTCGTGAAAACCATGCTGCGGCTGGCCGCCGACCGCGACGAGATCGCGGTGGTGGCCGATCAGTGGGGAAATCCAACATCGGCACTTGATATAGCCGACGCGATCCTGCATGCGGCGGCACGGCTGCACGAGGGGCCCGCCACATCCGGCATCTACCATCTGGCCGGAACCGGCGAGGCCAACTGGAGCGGCTTTGCCCGCCATATCCTCGACACAAGCCGCGTGTTGGGTGGTCCCTGGGCGCGGGTACGGGACATTGCTACGATGGACTATCCGACCAAGGCGCGCCGCCCCGCCAATTCCCGGCTATCGAGCGCGAAATTCGCCGACATGTTCGGCTGGAATGCACCGGACTGGCGTCAATCGACGGAGGCAGTGGTGCGCCGGCTTCTCGACGGTGAGACGAAGCAGGCATTGACGGCATGAACAAGCACCCTGCAGTGGAAAACACGCGCGATGCCGCTCCTGTCGACGAGCCGGCGCCGAAAGCGCGCAAGGCAAAGGCGGCCAAGCGCACCTGCATCATGGTGCTCGGCATGCATCGCTCGGGCACGAGCGCGTTGACGAGGGCGATTAATCTGCTTGGCGCGGAGTTGCCAAAGAATTTGCTGGGAGCAAATCCCTCCAATCCAGCTGGCCACTGGGAGCCGGCACGCCTGATCGAACTGCACGACCAGATGCTGGCTGAAGCAGGAAGCAGCTGGGATGACTGGCGATCCTTTGATCCTAACGATCTTGGCGCGCAACGTCTCCGCTTTTACAAGGCCGAGATCGCGCGGTTGATAGACGAGGAATACGGCAGCGCGCCGCTTTTTGTGCTCAAGGAGCCGCGTATCTCACGTTTCGTGCCGCTGTACGCGGAAATCTTTAAACGCATGCGTATCGACGTGCGCTACGTGCTGATTGAGCGAAATCCGTTGGCGGTGATCGCCTCGCTGGCCAACAGGGATGGGTTCACGACCGGCTTTAGCTCCCTTCTTTGGCTGCGCCATGAATTGGAGGCCGAACGTGCGACTAGGGATTGGCCACGCATCTTTGTATCCTATGAGGCCATGCTTGATGATTGGCGTACCGGGATCGAAGTGATCACCAATACTCTCCAGATCGACTGGCCACGGTCAAGAGCGGAATGGCAATCGTTGTTGGCCACGCACTTCTCGGGTGACCATCAGCATTTTGCAGCCAGCACAAGTCTACTCGACGCCGACCCTCGCATCGCCCGGTGGATCAAGGAGGCATACGGCGCACTCTTAGAGCTTGGGAAGAGCAATCGTCATGACGTCGCCATGGCGCGGCTCGATGCCATACGTATCGAATTTGATCGCGCAAGCACAATCTTTGGGGATGCGTGTTTCCCTGAAATGAATGTGCGCATCAAGACGATGTCTATGGTGCAAGCCGAAGTGCAGAGGCTGGCCGACGAAAATTCCGCCGAGGCTGAAAAACTTGCTACCGAGGCCGAAAAGATGCGCGCGGAGGGCAGTGTGCGCGAGGCCAAATTCGCAAATGATATAGCGAAGGCGCGACGAGATTCTCAAAAAGAGGCGGATCGAAAAGATGCAGAGTTCAAAAATAGTCAGGTCCTGATTTCTAGGCTACTCGGCGAAATTGACAAGAAAGATTTGGAGATTGCTCAGAAGAACGAATTTATTTTAGAAGAAAAACATAAATTGTTGCATGCCGTAGAAGAAATATCTGCCTTAAGGAAAAGCAAGTCGTGGAAAATCACAGCTCCGCTTCGTGTCACGAAAATTGGAGGATCTCGTATAGCTTCTGCGATATCCTTTCGTGGTTCAGGCAGGCAGGCGGTTAAAATCGTCGATTTAGGCAAAATGAGGGGTGCTTACTATCTATTGAATCGTGCGATATCTGTCTTAAGAGACGATGGTGTGCATTCTGTACTGGACCGAACTAAGCGCTATATCTTGAGAAGGCGCGGTGCTTTATCTAGTCAGAATCTTAGTATCTCAGGAACTACATCGTCATTCTCGTTTACAAACGAGATTGGGGCAACCAATGCTAGGCGACCCCTGCCCGAGCGGGATGTTGCCATTCGGACGCCGCTGCCCAAAACATCAAAAGTTGTGCTGCCAAAGAATGTGGCGATAGTCATTCACGCGTTTTACACAGAGCTATTTCCAGAAATTCTTACGTCGCTTAAAAATATTGAAACAAATTTTAAGCTTTATGTGTCGACGACAGACGAGCATAAAAAGAGAATCATAAGCGATATGTGCTCCGAGTACGGAGTCGTTAATGTGGAAATTCGAGTCTTCGAAAATAGGGGGCGAGATGTCGCGCCTAAGATCGTAGGTTTTCGCGATATCTACGACAAGCATGAGTATTTCCTTCATCTGCACACAAAAAAATCCCCACATTTGTCGGATTTGGAGGGGTGGCGATCATATTTGATAGGCAATCTTGTTGGGTCAACAGAGATTGTCAGGTCTATATTTTCGCTGTTCCTGTCCGATAAAAGAATTGGGGTGATTTTCCCTCAGCATTTCGGCCCAGTTCGCGCGATGCTCAATTGGGGGTTCGATTTCGAAGCAGCAAAAAATATTTTACGGCGTGCGCATTGGGATCTTAGTAAAGACAGTGTCCTGGAGTTTCCCTCCGGCTCCATGTTCTGGGGACGGTCGGCCGCCATGAAGTCTCTTCTTGATCTAGAATTGAGGTTCGAGGATTTCCCAGATGAGGCCGGTCAAGTCGACGGTACTTTGGCGCATGCGATCGAACGTAGCTATTTACATTTTGCAGAATGCGCTGGATTTCACTGGCTGAAGGTTCAGAGTGGTGCCGAACCACCATCGGAATCGCTTCTCACGCTGGAAAAGCCGACCGACGTCAGGCTGCTGGAAAGAGTTTATGTCCCGCTTTTTGAGGAACCAGGGCGATCAGAACTCTCGCTGAGTAGGAGTTACGGCGAGCTTCGTCCATTGAGAATGACGAAGTCGAACAACGCAAGGCCAAGGATCAATCTGCTCCTGCCCACGATAGATCCGCTGTGGATATTTGGTGGTATATCGACTGCTTTGAAGATATTTGATGAAGTAGCTGACAGATTAGCTGGTTTTGACAAGAGGATCATTGTGCTGGATTCTCCCGTTGATACGAATCATATGCAGGGATTTCCGAAATATACCTTGAATTCTTCTGTGGGTGGTGCTGTCGTTTTTGAAGCATTCGATCGGATGCGTGGTTTGGACGTGCGTAAAGATGATATATATGTCTCCACAGCCTGGTGGTCAGAGTATCTTCGTACATTCATAGCCGGTTTTCAAAACAAGGCCTTTGGGCGTAGCTCAAGCGCCTTATATTTCATACAGGACTACGAGTCGAATTTTGTGCAGTGGTCTTCGCGGTGGGCGATCGCGGAATCTACATACAATTTGGCTGAGAATGTCATTGCTCTGGTGAACTCGGAGGAGCTTTCTTCTTTTATGAGTCAGAGGTTTGGGCGGACAGATCAGATCGTTGTTCCCTTCCGCGTGAACGAGACAATTGGGCGGAAGATCAGGTCTGTCCCGAAGGAGCGGATCATTCTGTGCTATGGCAGACCAAGCGCTGCTAGAAATTGCTTTGAAATAATCGTTGACGGTTTGTCGCTATGGCAGCAGCGAAACCCCATCGATGCCAGCAATTGGCAAGTGATCTTTTTAGGTGAAAGCTTCGACGCCGCGAGGGCGTGGCCAGTGCAAAACAGTGCAGTTCCCGGCAAAGTTAGCCTTGAAGAATATGCCGAATATTTGAGCCGGGCGAGTGTCGGAATCTCTCTTATGATTTCTCCACATCCTAGCTACCCGCCGCTGGAAATGGCCCATGCTGGCCTCATCACAATTTCCAATAATTATGACACAAAGGATATTTCTGCGCGAAGCCAGAACCTAGTGGGACTTGATCAGGTAACACCCGATGCCGTCGCGACAGCTATGGAGAAATGCATCCAGTTGGCTGAAGAGAATATCGGTTGTGTCATAGATCGAAAAGGTATCCGGGAAATCCCCCTTATTGGAACTAGATACGATCCTGCGGAAATTGCAGCCAGATTACGCTCCTCGACATGAATGGAAATGATATGGATACATTTAACTTTCGGGGCTACGAAATCCCGGTGCATCTTATGATGTTGACAGGCGGGGGGCCGGATACATTCGAGGAGATCTCAAACAAACATTTTTTATCATTAAAGAAACACGTGGCTATAGATCCGAGCCACAACCTTCTTGAGATCGGTTGCGGGATCGGTAGAGACGCGATCCCACTCAGTTCGTTCTTGACTTCAGGGTCGTATATGGGGGTGGACATAATTAGGCCGTCTATAGATTGGTGTGTTGACAATATTTCGAAGCGCTCGCCAAATTGTGAGTTTGTGCATTTTGACGTCAAAGATCAACTTCACAATCCGCATGGTACCATAAGTACAAAGGATATCCGTCTTTCGACGAAAGAAGGCTCGGTGGATAGAATTTTTCTTTTTTCAGTTTTCACTCACATGTTTGAAGCGGAGATAGTCCACTATCTGAAAGAATTTAGAAGGTCCGTTAAATCGAATGGGCTTGTGTATGCTACAACATTTATATTCGACGATATAATTCTGGCGAAGGCTAGGGAGACTAACCTGACAATATTCGATCTTCGTTTTGAGCACCAAATTTCGGACGGATGCAGAATTAACAATCTGACTTTTCCACTTGGTGCGGTGGCCTACACAATGGATAAATGGATGGAAATGATTGAAGTCGCAGGATTCAGGCTGTTAACGCCGGCGATCCGCGGTAGCTGGTCTGGGGCTTTCATCAACGAACTAGATGGACAGGATGTCCTTGTGCTTGAGCCCAATGAAGCTTGATGCCAATGGATTTTAGCTACGATCGCTGATTGAAGAGATGCTTCCAAATTTGCGCTTACTGGGATTGGTGTTCCCCCTCATCCATCGCGAAGTCGCCGGCCGTTATCGCGGTTCCGCGTTCGGGTTGCTATGGTCCTTGCTCAACCCGCTGTTCATGTTGGCAGTCTACACCTTCGTTTTCGGTGTGGTGATGAAGTCGCGGTGGATTATACCTGGCCAGCAGAGCGCCACCGATTCGACCGGGGAATATGCGGTCGTCCTATTCTGCGGGCTGATCGTTTTCCAGTTCTTTGCAGAGGTGGTTTCGCTTGCACCTGGGTTGATCGTGGCCAACGCCAACTACGTCAAGAAGATCGTCTTTCCGATCGAGATACTGCCTGTGGTTTCTGCTGGGGCGGCATTGTTTCATGCTGCGGTCAGTCTGTTGGTGCTGCTGGTCTTCGCTTTCGTTGTTTTTGGCCATATTCCACTCACGGTCGTTGCGGTGCCGTTGGTCTTTGCGCCACTGGTCATTATGGTGCTTGGCATCGCTTGGGTATTGGCGTCCATTGGTGTCTATTTTCGCGATATGAGCCAGATCGTAGCGCCGCTGGTGACAGCAACTATGTTCCTCTCTCCGGTTTTCTTCCAAAGGGCCTCGCTGCCGGTATGGCTCCAGCCGTGGCTGTCGCTTAACCCGCTCGCGATTCCCGTAGAGAGTTTTCGCGATGTAGTTCTTTTTGGCGTGGAGCCGAATTGGCTGGGGCTTGGCTGCTATTCACTCGTGGCGATTGTAGTTGCATCTCTCGGTTACCAATTTTTTCAGAAGACCCGCAGGGGCTTTGCCGATGTCCTCTAGCGAGTTTGCAACCGAGTCGGGCGGAGGTATCTCGGGTTTCGCCATTCGTGTACGCGACGTATCCAAACATTATGTCATGTTCGAACGGCCCGAAGACCGCTTCAAACAGATGATAGTCCCACGACTGGAGCGCTTGATCGGTCGGCCACCGCGCCGCTATTTTCGCGATTTCTCAGCTCTGTCCGGAATTTCGTTCGAGGTCGGCCGAGGCGAGACTGTTGGCATTATCGGCCGCAACGGCTCTGGCAAATCGACGCTACTGCAGATCATTTGCGGCACGCTGCAGCCAACCAGCGGCTCGGTCGAGGTCAATGGCCGCATCGCCGCGCTGCTGGAGCTTGGCGCTGGTTTCAATCCCGAATTTACCGGGCGCGAAAACGTCTTCCTTAATGCCTCGATCCTCGGCGTGCCGCGTAAGGAGATGGAGTGGCGTTTCGACGACATAGCGCGTTTTGCCGATATCGGGTCCTTCATCGACCAGCCTGTGAAGACCTATTCATCGGGCATGTACGTACGTTTAGCGTTCGCCACAGCGATCAACGTCGATCCGGATATCTTGGTGGTGGATGAGGCGCTGGCCGTCGGTGACGAGGCATTCCAGCGCAAATGTTTCGCCCGTATTGAGGACATCAAGGATGGAGGTGGCACCATCCTATTCGTGAGTCACGGCGCGCAAACGATCGTACAGCTATGTTCGCGAGCGATCTTGCTTGATGCGGGGCAACTCATCTCACAAGGGCGCCCAAAACCTGTGGTCAATCAATACCAGCGCCTGCTAAATGCTTCCGGCGAGGCCTTTGCGCAAACCCGGGAGAGTATTCTGCGTTCAGCTGGCATACTCGAGGTTGCTAAGGAAAGAATCGCACCGGACCCTGTGATAGGGGCGCCATCGGCTCAGCCGGATGCTACTG
Organism: Mesorhizobium sp. M7A.F.Ca.US.002.01.1.1; assembly: GCF_004022955.1. Lineage (NCBI taxonomy): Bacteria > Pseudomonadati > Pseudomonadota > Alphaproteobacteria > Hyphomicrobiales > Phyllobacteriaceae > Mesorhizobium > Mesorhizobium sp. M7A.F.Ca.US.002.01.1.1. The sequence continues at coordinate 39,801 of NZ_RZQE01000011.1, forward strand.
ACTATCTTGATCCAGCTATGAAGACGCAGTCCGCCACGGCGACGGAGGAGCATGGTGCACGTATCCATAGTTGTCGTATCCAGACGATGGCTGGAAATGAGGTGAACGTTCTCCAGTTGGGTAAGCGTTACGTTTTTGATTTCAAGGTAAGTTTCGAAGCTGACGCGACAAATATTGCTTTTGGAATGGCCTTTAGAAACGTAACCGGGTTGATATTAGCTGGTGCTCATAATTCGGATAAGAAAATCTTCCGCATTCCGGCGGTAAAATCTGGAACAACAATTTCAGTTGGATTCGAGTTCAACTGCTTGATGCTTCCCGGTGTCTATTTTGTTGGGTGTTCAGTTTTTGGCTCGTCCTCGTTTGAACAAAATATAATGCATAGAGTCGTTGATTCAGTGATGTTACGTATCGCGGCCGAGCCGGATCTGCTCGCATCGGGATATTTTGATCTGAGCCCGATGATTAGAGTTGAGACTCTATAGGTATTCCTCAAAAGAAGTTAAATCACCGTGGTCGGAGGCGCCGACACGCGTATATCTGGAAAAGTTTAGGGCCTCGCCTCTCATTGCGTCGGTTTGTTCTTGGGAATTCCAGTGTGAGATGCTCGGAGAAGAGGTGATACGGTACGTTTCCCCGGCTGACTCGCTCTCGTACCAATCGAGGTGGTTTGCTTCATACGGGTAATACACACGCAATCCTTGCTGTAGTCGGTGGAAGCTCTCTCCTGCACGATAAAGGGCAAAAGTTGTATCGATCATCGCCCGCTGGTAGGCAATCTTGCGTCCATTGTGTTCGAACCATGATGGCTCCTTTTGCCAGAACTGATCGATATGGCGGTTCATCGCGTGATTATAGAGGGCATAGCTCTTTGGAATGTCGTGAATTTTCAGCATTGGGCCTACACACGCAACATCTCTAAAGGTGTCCAATAGATCGTCAAATACCGTAAGCATATCGCCTTTGACGCCGCTCAGTTCTATGTCGCAGTCAGTTACAACGTAGCGGGATGGTTCTGCCCAATTGGCGAAATATGCGTCAATCGTGCGATTGACATTGTCTAGCTCGCTGGCAACGCTAATCGGCCCAGATCTGAATACCTGTACCCCGGTCCTCTCAAGGTCATTGAGAATTTTTAACGTATTTTGGTCGGAGCTTCCGTTGTCATGCACGATGATATCTACCTCCCTATCGAGCTTGCGGTAAGATTCGACTGATTTAAGTAGATAATCACCTCTATTAAAAGATATTATAAAGACAGGTAGTGGTCTGTTTCTGCATTCTGCAATGCCATGAAAATATATTTTCTTATCTGCAGTGAAATCAAATTCATTCGCGTTTTCGGTAAGAGCGTTCGACAGGGCATCGCAGTCGATATCCATTTCATGCATCTGGCATCGGGGAAGAATTTCCGAGATTGACCATGCGCGATCGATATGGAGCGCGTTCTTTTGCGGCCTTCTCGCTAGGGAAAACCAATCGTGAAACTTAAAACCATCGCCGGCAACCTGATCGGAGAATTCGATCCAGGCATTCGGAATGCCGAGCGCCTCGGCGAACACTAAACCATGAAGTGACGAGCTGATTGCATATCGACATTGAGCGAGAGTCGATATGAAGGCCCCAGGCTCTTGGTGTACGTCCAGGACCTTTACGCCATCCAATTCAGATAACTTCCGCACGTTAGTATTAGCTTGATCAACGTAGTGCGGGATCACGGCTAGGTCATATTCGATAGCTGGCTGTGGACCGTTTAAAAGGAGTTTGGAAAGGAATCCAGGGTCACCCAGCGGTATGTCTGGCAATCGGACTGATAAGGTCGTCGATAGTTCTTTATGAGATAACTTGCCGCGCAATGCTAGCACTCTGGAGGGCAGAGGACTCCCTGTTCCAAATTTCGGGTGCATGACCCCACTGCCCCACACATAGGAGTTCTCGTTGGATTGAGAAAGTATGCTTCCAGTTCCGATAAGGTGAGTTCGAGAAAGATCGGAAGTCCAGATGGGTTCACGGGCCGTCAAGATTCGTATTATATCAGGAGAGAATTTGTCGCCAACGTTGTTAATTCTGAGAAAATACTGAAGTGGTATCATGCTGTTTGTAAGTTGCCTCGACGAAGGTTCATAGTCGACGAGGGCTTACCATTTTCTGAGCGGAGCGGCCAGAGGAACCGTATCTCCGGTCCGCGTGCTCAGCACATTTACCGATTCCAGTTGGGAAAAAACCTCTAGCTATGCCCTCCGCCCCGCAGTATGCGATACACCACGGCGGGGGCCGGGGATGGCACTTAAGGTGGATCGGTCACGAAGTATCTTCGTGTTCGCACTTCGCTGGTGTCGATGCCCTTGAGCCTGGAGTCTAGTGCCGTCCAATGAATTCCCACCTTGAAGCTGTGTTCGGGCTCAGGCCACAGATGCGGCGCGCCTTCATCATGGTCCAGGACGTGGTCATGGTCCTGGTCGCCGTGGCACTCAGCCTTATTCTTTCGCGGTCGAATCTTTCGTTCGAAGCGTTCTCCAACGAGGGTCTGGCGACATGGGCGGGCATCGTCGTCATCAGCCATTTGTTGTTCCGCTACAGTGGCCTCTACACCACCGTGTGGCGCTTCGCCTCGACGCCGGACTTTTTCAACATCCTGAAGAGCTGCGCGATTTTGACGTTCACTCTTTACATGGCGTCGCTGCTGCTGCGTTTTTACCGGCCGGTGGCGGGGCTCAACGAGCGTCAGTTCATCGTCTTCTTCCTCGTCTCCTTCACCATCATATCGGCACCCCGGCTGTTCTACCGCTTCCTGCGTGACGGCGCGAGCTGGGGGATTCTGAGCCGCAAGACCGACCAGCAGGCCAAGCGCGCTCTGTTCGTCGGCCGGCTCGGCGAGGCCGACCTGATCATTCGCTTCACCCGCACGGCGCAACCGGCGGACTATTCCATCGCAGGCATCATGGCCACCGAGCGCGGCGCACCGTTGGGCACGCGGATCCAAGGTGTTCCCGTGGTGGCGACCATGCCGCGCCTGATCGATGTCCTGGAAGACTATGCGACCGGCACCAAAAGCCTGGACCTGCTGATTTTCGGCAGCGGCGCCGAGCACGAAATCGAAGACTATTCGGAACTTGTGCGCATTGCCCGGCACGGCGACATAAATGTGGTGCAGTTCTCAGGCC
>NZ_RZQE01000120.1:0-13690 GCF_004022955.1 Mesorhizobium sp. M7A.F.Ca.US.002.01.1.1
GTGCGGCAACCACTCATCGCTGCCGCCGCCTCGGCATTGCGGTCGAGCACCGCGGTGACCTGCTCGGCCATGGCAAGCGTCGGCACGCGGATCATGTACTGAATCTCGGCCAGCCCCGCCGGCAAATTGTCGGCGGTCGCTTGCCCCGCCGTCAGGATCGCCTCGCTGATCGACCAGCCGCCCTGGTGCGGCAGCATGGAATCGCGCAGAGCCTTGGAGGCCATGTACATCATCATCAATGCGTCGTTGGCGCCGGGCGCGCGCGCCGCCGAATGTGCTTGCGGAATGGGTGCAGCGCCCGCAGCCAGCGCCCAGCGCTCCGGTTGGTCGCAGATGAAGCGATAGATCATCGCGTAGGCCGCGCCGCAATGCGTGTCCCAGCGCGCCGTGTTGCAGAGCGGCAGCATGTAGAACGGATGAAAGGAGATCATGCCGGCAAGGCCGTCATAATAGCCCTTGGCGGCATGGATCGGCTTTGACCCACGCACCTTTTCCGCCGGCTCGCCGGTGAAGCGCAGCGTGCCTGATATGCCGTGGCGCTGCATCGCGGCCTTGGTCGCCAGCAGCCCGCCGAGGCTCGAAATACCCAGCCCGGAATGCGGGTCGGTGTGGCCGCCGGCCTGATTGCCAAGTCCCCGGCGCGGACGCTCGACCGTAGCGGCATCCTGGCAATTGCCGGGCACCGCGTCGTATTCGGCGTACATGCCGATGGTCGGGCCGGGGCCGTTGGTCCAATGAGCGCAGAAGGCGGTCGGCATGCCGCCGGAGCCTTCTTCGACAGAAAAGCCTTCGAGTTTCAGTCGCTCGACATACCAGGCGGCGGATTGATATTCCCGCCACGCGGTCTCGCCGTAATCGAAGATGATGCGTGTCCACGCGGACAACAACGGCTGGATGCCGTCGAGACAGGCACGGGCGGTTGCTTGCGCCGAGGTGGCCACCGGTTTCTCCATGGCATGAGAAGAAAGCAGTGAAGCGGTTCGCTAAAAAGTGATATGTTTTCCCGGTTCGTGCAAATTCGGTTCACCTGAGTCTCCTTGCGTATACCATCCACACAAGCGCTGCGTGCGCTCGACAGCTTCGCCCGCCATGGCAGCGTCTGGCGCGCCGCCGACGAGTTGCACCTGACCCGCAGCGCCGTGAGCCATCAGCTTCGTCTGCTGGAGCGCGATCTCGGCTTCGACCTGCTCGAACGCATCGGCAAGGGCGTGGCGCTGACGCCGCGCGGCCAGCGCTACGCCAGCGACGTGCGCAAGGCGCTCACCGTTTTGGGCGATGCGGTGACGCGGGACGCCGGCACCGGCGTCGGCGGCTCGTTCGCCGTCAGTTGCACGCCCGGCTTCGCCTCGCTGTTCTTGTGCACCCATATCGGCGAGTTCCGGCAGATGTATCCTGACGTGGCGCTGCGCATCCTGACGCCGCGCCGGCTCGACGATGTCAGCAACGCAGATGCCGATGCCTTCATTGCGTTTGGTGTCGGCAATTGGCCGAACCGGGCGGTCGAGCCGCTCTGCGAAATCTCGTTCACGCCGCTCTGCAGCCCGACGCTGCTCAACAAGGTCGGCGGGTTTTCCCGGCCGTCGGACGTGCTACGCGCCAACCTGCTGCATCTCGACGACACCGAGGATTGGGCGCGCTGGCTGGCGCTGTCCAAGGTGGAAAACCCCGACATCGAGGGTGGCATCTTCTTTTCCGATATGAACCTGGTCTTTTCGGCGGCGATTGCCGGCCAGGGCATCGCCATGGGCGACGAACTGACCAGCCGGCGGGCGCTGAGCGAGGGCCGGCTGGTCAGGCCGTTCGACATCGCGATCAAGTCGCCACGCTCCTATTTCCTGGTCTCCGAACACGCCAAGGCTTCGCATCCGGTGCTGGAAGCGTTCGCGGGATGGCTGCGGTCGAAACTCCAGGAGAACCGCATTCTGCCGTATTGAGGGCAAGGCGGCGCCATCTCGCCATAGATGAATGGAATTTGCCGATCACGCGAAAACTATTCGGTTGCGGTGAGCCGGCACCCTGCCTACGATTTCGACAAGCGTTAGGGAAAGGGCAGTATGCAGCAACCCGGCCGTGCCGCAGAGATCAAGGCAATCGGGATCGGCAAGAGCTTCGGCTCGTTCCGTGCGCTGGACAATCTGTCGCTCAATATCGGCCGTGGCGAGTTCCTGACCCTGCTCGGGCCGTCGGGTTCGGGCAAGACCACCTTCCTGATGATCCTTGCGGGCTTCGTGCAGCCGACCGAGGGCAAGCTGTTCAGCGACGGCGTCGACATCACCGACCGACCGGCAGAGCAACGGGCCGCCGGCATGGTGTTCCAGGGCTACGCGCTGTTCCCGCATATGAGCGTCGAAGCCAACATCGCCTTCCCACTCAAGGTGCGCAAGAAACCGGCCGCCGACATCAAGCGCCGTGTCGGCGAGATGATCGAGCGCGTCGGTCTCAAGGGCCACGAGAAGAAACTGCCGGCGCAACTGTCGGGCGGCCAGCAGCAGCGCGTGGCGCTGGCCCGGGCGCTGGTGTTCGAACCTGGCGTGCTGTTGCTCGATGAGCCGTTCTCGGCGCTCGACAAGAGCCTGCGCGGCCAGATGCAGGCCGAGATGAAGCGGCTGCACCAGGAAACCGGAACCACTTTCGTCTTCGTCACCCACGACCAGAGCGAGGCGCTGGCGCTGTCGTCGCGCGTTGCCATCTTCAACCACGGCAAACTGCTGCAGGTCGGAGCGCCCGACGAAGTCTACGACCGGCCGGACAACCGCTTCGTCGCCGAGTTCCTCGGCGAAATCAACATGCTGCCGCTGAAGGGCGTCAAGCCTGCCGGCAATGGCTCGACCGGCCTGTGCGAAGACCGCGCGGTCAGCATGGGCTGCAAGGCCGAACTCGTGCGCGGCGATGCCATCCTGGCGATCCGGCCCGAATACATGTCGATATCGGGCGAGGCGGCGGATGGCGAGAATGGCATCGCCGCTACCGCCACCAACTCCACCTATCTCGGTGCTGCGACGCGGCTCGACCTGACGACACGGCAAGGCGCCAAGGTTACCGTCTCGGTGCCGAACGAGGTGGCGGCCGCAGCGCTCAGCAAGGGCAATTCCGTCTGGCTCACCTGGCCGGCGGAAAAGGGTTTCCTCCTTCCGCATGGAGGGCAATGACGACGGTGTGGCGAGATATCGCTCCACCGCTTTCCGGCACTATCAACAACAAAAAAGGGGAACTGACATGACACATGACACCAAAAAACAAGCCGTCGAGAGCCTGTCCGCCAGGGCAGGTCGCGGCGAGATCTCGCGCCGGCAGTTCACACAGCTGGCGGTACTCGTGCTGGCCGGCACGCCGATGCTGCTGCGCTCGACAGGTGCCTTTGCGCAGGCCAAGGAACTGGTGCTGGTCAACTGGGGTGGCGATGCCATCACTGCCTATGATGCCGCCTATGGCCAGGCCTTCACCAAGGACACCGGCATCGCCGTCAAGATGGACGGTTCGGGTCCGACCGAAGGCGCCATCGCAGCGCAGTTCAAGAGCGGCGCGCCGACCTGGGATCTCGTCGACGTGGACCCCTTCTCGGCCATCACGCTCGGCGCCCAAGGGGCTCTCGAGCCGATCGATTACAACATCGTCGACAAGAAGAAGATGCGGCCCGGCTTTGGTTGGGAATACGCCGCCTCGACCTATTTCTTCTCCTATGTCATTGCCTATGATTCCGAGAAGTACGGCAAGGACGCGCCGACCGGCATGGCCGATTTCTTCGACGTGAAGAAATTCCCCGGCAAGCGCTCGCTCTACAAATGGGGCGTATCGAGCTGGGAAGCAGCACTTCTGGCCGACGGCATCGCGCCGGCGTCGCTCTACCCGCTCGACCTCAAGCGCGCCCATGACAAGATCGCCGCGTTCAAGGAAAACGTCGTTGCCTATTGGGGTGGCGGCGCCGAAAGCCAGAGCGTGCTGCTCAATGGCGAGGCCTCGATGGCGATCGTCTGGTCGACGCGCGCTTCGCTGATCGAGCAGGATTCGGGCGGCAAGATCAAGTTCATCTGGGATCAGGGACTGATCTCGCCCGGTGCGCTGGCCGTGCTCAAGAACAACCCCGGCGGCAAGGACGCTGCGATGAGGTTCATCGCCAGTGCCCAGGACCCTGAAAAGCAGCTGGTCATGTTCGACAAGCTCGGCCAAGGTCCTGCAAACCCGGCGGCAGACGCGCTGATCACGGCCGACAAGAAGCGCATCAACCCGGTCGATCCCGAGAACATGAAGAAGCAGATCGCGCTCGACATGGACTGGTACGCCAAGAACTACGGGCCGGCGCTCGACGAATACACCAAGATCATCTCGGCCTGATCAGGGCCGGGGTAATCGGGTCAATGAGATCCTATCTCTCCGACAGGATGGGCGCGGCGCTGTTGATGGCGCCGCTGCTCCTGTTTCTTGTCCTGGCCTATGCCTGGCCGTTCCTTGGCGTCGTCAAATGGAGTTTTACGCTGCCGACGCCCGGCCTCGGCCAATATGAGGCGCTGCTCACCGACGATCTGGTGCAGTCGGTGTTCATCCGCACGCTGCGCATCGCGGCGGTCGTCACCGTGGTCTCGGTGGCCGCTGCCTACGCCATCACCGTCGTCTGGGTGCGTGGAACCCCGGCACAGCGCCTGATCGCCGAGTTCTGCATTCTCGTTCCCTTCTGGATTTCCGTGCTGACCCGTGCCTTCGGCTGGGTGGCGCTGCTCTCCAATCGCGGCCTGATCAACACGTGGCTGCAGGCGATCGGCTTCATCTCCGAACCGCTGGCGTTGGTGCGCAACGAATTCGGCGTCATCGTCGGCATGACGCACTTCCTCATTCCTTTCGCCGTTTTTCCGCTGGCATCGGCCATGCGCAGCCTCGACGACCGCGTGCTCCTGGCGGCGCGCGGGCTCGGCTCCAGCCGCATGCGCACCTTCTGGACGGTGTTCGTGCCGATGACGCGCTCCGGCATCATAGGCGCGGCGATGATCGTTTTCGTCTTCTCGCTCGGCTTCTTCGTCACGCCAGCGATCCTTGGCGGCGGCCGCAGCGTCATGATTGCCGAGCTGATCTATCTCAGGATATTCCAGAGCCCGGACTGGGGCTTGGGTGCAGCGATCAGCGTCGTGCTGGTGCTGTTCGTCGGCGCGCTGATGGCGCTCTTGTTCCGATATGTCAGACCGAAGCAGTTGATCTGATGCCGACCTACCGCCCCGGTCCCGTCTCGCTGATCATCGCCGCCTTCGTGGCGCTGTTCCTGCTGATGCCGCTGCTCGCCGTCATCCCGGTGTCGCTGACGCCGAGCCGCATGCTGGCCATGCCGTCGGGCGAACTGTCGCTGCGCCATTACCGGGCGCTGATCGAGGACCCGCGCTGGCTCCAATCGATCCTGCTCTCGATCCGCATCGGTGTCGTCAGCAGCGCCTTTTCAACTGTGCTGGCGCTGTGCTTCAGCCTTGGCGTCTGGATGTTCCAGCCGCGCTTCACCGCGGCACTTGTCGGCTTCGTGTTGCTGCCGATGGTGGTGCCGCCCGTGGTCTCGGCGATCACGCTCTACTTCCTGCTCACCTCGATCTCGGGCTTCAGCGCGTTCTTCGGCTATGACACCTGGCTGGGCGTTGCCATGGCCCATTCGGTGATGACGGTCCCTTTCGCCACCGTGCTGATGCTGGTCTCGCTCAGCCAGCTCGACCGCCGCATAGACCTCGCCGCGCGCGGCCTAGGTGCAACTGTCTGGGAACGCGCCACCCGCATCATCATGCCCAACATCAAATTCGGCATCGTCACCGCCGCACTTCTCTCCTTCGTGCTGTCCTGGGAAGAAATCGGCGTCACTTTGTTCATCACCTCTGTCAACGCCATCACGCTGCCGCGGCTCATGTGGATGGGCTTGCGCGACAACATCGACCCGGCGATCGCGGCATTGTCGGTGATCCTGATCATCATCACCGTGCTGGTGCTGGCGGTGCGCAGTTTCGTGGCCAGGCAGCGCGGAGCCTAGACAAACCTCACCGAGACGCGGCCAAACCTGCCTAGATCGCCGATGACTTCGTCGCCTGCCTCGACGCTTATCGGTGTCACGCAGGTGCCGGTAATCACCACCTGTCCCGGCTGGAGCGCTATGCCCAAGCCCGACAGTTCATTGACGATCCAGGTAAGCGCGATGCGAGGATCGCCCAATACGGCTGCTCCCGATCCGCTATGTTGCGACCTTCCGGAAACGGACGCGATCACGGGGTGCTTTGCAAGATCCACGTCGTGCCAGTCGTCTTCCGCCGCCTCGCCGATGACAAACAGGTTGGCGCAGGCATTGTCCGCAATGAGCTGCGGCGCCCCGACGGCGCAGAAATCGTCATACCGTGAGTCCGGGATTTCGATCGCCGGGTGCAAGCTCGCTACGGCTTCCATCGCCTCGGCGATTTCATAGGGTGCCGCACGAGGCGGCAGCTCGCGGCCGAAACGGAAAGCGAACTCGATCTCGGCCACGCGCATCTTGCTCGTCGCCAGGGAAACGGTCCCGCCGATCTCCACCGCTTTCTCGGCCAGGAGACGTCCGGCCATGGGGCCGTCGACGTTGATGTGCCTTTGTCCCGCCAGACTGGTCGCGGCAATCTTCCAGCCGAAAAGCGGAGCCGCCGAGCGATCCATGACATGCGACTGGATAGCGTAACCTTCGAGCCGTGTTTGTGGGCGCAACGCCTCGGGTATGGCGTCGAGACGGGTGCCCTTGTCCCAGTGGCCTACCAACAACCGCGACGCAGCCCTGGTCTTTTCTGCATCGAGCATCATCAGCTTCCGAAATTGCTTCGTGGATCAAAAACGGCAAGGAAACATTGCGTCATGCGACGCTGTATGGAGCGAGAATATGTGACCAGGAATCGAGAGTCCATGTTCACGGCGTGGTGCCCGCGACGGTGGTCTTGGCAAAGCCGCCCTTTCGAGATCATCGGCATCCATCATTCCGATGACGAATCGCCATCGCCTCTGCGCGTCGAATGGCTATATCTGTCAGAACACGCAGAACGCGGACAGCTTCCGAAAAGCAACAGTCGGCAGCGCAGGAACCGGAGGAAAAGACGATGACCGCGCCAGGCGATTTACAGCAGGCACTGTTTCTCAGGCTGAAAAGCGATCCATCGCTGTCGGCCTTGCTGGGCGGCGCCGGACTGCTCGAACGGCCAGCCGACAACGCCGCTTTTCCGTACGTGACCTGCGGCCATACCTCCGCTTTCGACTGGGATACGGGCATCGAGAACACCGACGATCAGTTGATTACGCTGCATGTCTGGTCGAAAGCCCATGGGGATGCCGAAACGCTAGCCATCATGGCCGCCATCCAGGCGCGCCTTGCCGACGCAGCATTGGTGATCGGCCCTCGCGGCCAGACACGACTGTCGCTGGAATTTGCCGAAGCCCGCCATGACGAGGATCTGCTCGTGCATCACGGGCTGCTGCGTTTTCGCGCGATGACGCAGGAAAATGCCTGATGCGCTTTCAATATGGTCAAAACGGAGTCTAGACTGGACTTTCGCGGGATTTCGCCTGTTCGAGGCGGCGAAATCCCAGGTTGACTGTCTCGCGTTGCAGGGGTGTGGCGAGGATGTTTTCAGCGGCGTTCACCGTTCATTTCACGTTCAGCACCGATGCGTTACAACGCCGGTCATGAAAACGCTTCGCTCCCACTTCCGAACCGCGACACTGGCGCTTTGTGCTGCCGGGCTGTTTGCGTCGCAGGCGATGGCGATGCCGGTCATCGCGCCGCCCGACCTGGCCAGTCCGATCGTACTGGCGGCATCCGATTGCTACGCCATCGGCCAACAGGTGGCCGAGCAGAATGGCGGAACGCTGGCCAAGGCCTCGCAATCGACGCGCGGCGGTCAGCCTGTCTGTGTCATCGTCGTGCTCGTTCCGGGCAAGGACGGACAACGTCCGCGCCGTTCCGAGATCGTCGTTCCGCTGAACTGATCCAATCAACCTTAGGCCACGTTTCCCAGGCCGCCGGAATCGGCCTATATCTGCCCCAGTTTTCAATCCTACAAAGCTCTTCCATCCGACAAAGCTCTTCAACAGGTATCGAACTCCGCATGCGTGTACTGGTCGTCGAAGATGACAAGGATCTCAATCGGCAGATATCGGATGCGCTGGTCGATGCCGGCTATGTCGTCGACCGCGCCTTCGACGGCGAGGAAGGCCATTTCCTCGGCGACACCGAGCCCTATGACGCGGTCGTGCTCGATATCGGCCTGCCGCAGATGGACGGCATCAGCGTGGTCGAGCGCTGGCGACGCGGCGGCCGCAAGATGCCGGTGCTGATCCTGACGGCGCGCGACCGCTGGAGCGACAAGGTTTCCGGCATCGATGCCGGCGCCGACGACTACGTCACCAAGCCGTTCCACATCGAGGAGGTGCTGGCGAGGCTGCGGGCTCTGATCCGGCGCGCTGCCGGCCATGCCTCGTCCGAGCTGACCTGCGGACCGCTGCGCCTCGACACCAAGGCCTCCAAGGCCGATGTCGGCGGAGTGCCGCTGAAGCTGACGTCGCACGAATTCCGCCTGCTTGCCTATCTGATGCACCATATGGGCGAGGTCGTCTCGCGGACCGAACTGGTCGAGCATCTCTACGATCAGGATTTCGACCGCGATTCCAACACCATCGAGGTGTTTGTCGGGCGGCTGCGCAAGAAGATGGGCATCGACATGATCGAAACCGTGCGCGGCATGGGCTACCGCATGCGTGAGCCGGAGGCGTAACTCGGAACCGCTCAAACCAACCGCAAGGACGCCGCTTTCGCTGCGTTTGTGGCCGCGTTCGCTGACGTTCCGCGTCATCGCCTTTTCCACGGTCTGGGCGATCGTGACGCTCGTTGTCATCTTCACCTTGATCACCACCCTATACCGCCAGGCCAGCGAGCGCGGCTTCGACAGCCTGCTTTCGGCGCATCTGTTCAACCTGATCGGTTCGATCGGCATCTCCGACAGCGGTGCGCTGACCGGCGCGCCAGATCTCGGCGACCTCCGGTTCTCGGAGCCGAATTCGGGCTGGTACTGGTCGGTTGAGCCCGCTTCGGAAGGCGTGCATGGCGATCTCCATTCGTCGTCGATGACCACGACGATCCCGTCACCGAGCGTTGCCGAGGTGCCGTTCAACGCGAGCTTCCAGCGCAGCTACGCAGCCGAAGGCATCGACGGCGAGCAGCTCGAAGTGTTCGAGAGCGAATTCGTCCTCGACGCCAAGAACCGCGCCGCGCGTTTCCGCGTCATGGGCAACCAGAGCGAACTCGAACAGGAAATCGCCACCTTTCAGCGCCGCCTGCTGACCTATCTCAGCCTGTTCGGCGTCGGCATGATCGCCATCAACGCGATCGCAATCCTGCTCGGCCTGCAGCCGCTGCGCCGGGTCAGAAACGCGCTCGCCATGGTGCGCGAAGGCACCGCCCAGAGGCTCGACGGCCGCTTCCCGGCCGAGATCGAACCGCTTGCCAACGAAACCAATGCGCTGATCGAAAACAACAGGCGCATCGTCGAGCGGTCGCGAACACAGGTCGGCAATCTCGCCCATTCGCTGAAGACGCCGCTGGCGGTACTGCTCAACGAGGGCCGCGCGCTCGGCGGCGCCAAGGGGCAGTTGATCGCCGAACAGGCGGCTTCCATGCAGAAGCAGGTCGAACACTATCTCCAGCGCGCCCGCGTCGCGGCACAACGCGACAGCGTCGTCTACCGCACGCCGGTGACGCCGCTGGTGCAGCGCATGGTGCGGGTTCTGCGGAAGCTCAATCCGCAGACAAATCTATCGCTGTCGCTGCCGGCGGCCGAGATCGTCTTCGCCGGCGAGCGTGAGGACCTTGAGGAACTGCTGGGCAATCTCCTTGAAAACGCGATGAAATGGGCAAAGAGCGCGGTGCAGGTCTCGATCGTGCCCTTGACCGGCAAGGACGACCCGGCCGGCCTGTTCGAGATCGGCATAGAGGATGACGGTCCGGGCATTCCCGAGGACAAGGCGCGCGAGGCGCTGAAGCGCGGACGGCGTCTGGACGAGACAAAGCCCGGAACAGGTCTGGGCCTGGCCATTGTCGCAGACCTCGTCAACGAGTATGGAGGCGTTCTGGCGCTCGAACGGTCCGGTATGGGCGGATTGAAGGCGGTGGTGCGATTGCGGAGCCTTCAGTGATGTTCACCAGAGCCGATCGACATAGAGGGGCGGGAGATGTTGTTGGCGGCATGTCCATTGGTCCCGCAGCGGCCAGCGGCCAAATTTCCGACAAATATCAATACTATGGCCACGCCGACTTCTCGATGACGCGGCCCCCGGCGCATCCATGGCAGGCTCCAACTCAAGAAAACCGGTTGTTGGCATGAAGATTCGCGTCGCGCTTGTTTCCGCATTGCTGGCTGTTTCCGGCTGCACCACCTTGAGCGGCAAGGGTCCAACCGTGGCAGCGACACCGGCCTCGACACCTCCTTCCAGCGGCAAGGTGACCACGACGATCATTTCGGCGATGGGCGGCGGCCTCATCAGCGGGGCGATCGGCAACGGCCTCAGCGAGACCGAGAAGCGCAGCGCGCTCGAGGCTGAGTACAAAGCGCTGGAATACACGACCAGCGGCCAGAAGGTGACGTGGAAAGGCGCCCAGGCTTCGCGCTACGGCGAGGTGGTTCCGGCCCAGCCCTACCGCGTCGGTTCGCAGGACTGCCGCCAGTACACGCAGACGGTGTTTTCCGGCGGCGCCGGAGTCACGGCGCGCGGAACCGCTTGCCGCAACGCCGATGGCAGCTGGACGCCGCTGACCTGACGACCGTCTGCCGACGATTGGCGGCTGGCGTCGTCAAAGCGTCGCAGCATGCATCTGTTGGCACGGCAGAGCTCTGCCGTTATTGGAAGAACCATGCTGTTCTGGGTCATAGCCGCCATTCTCACGCTGGGTGCAAGCCTGGCGGTGCTGTTGCCGCTGGCCGCCAGCGCGAAGGGCGCGTCGTCGAGCGGCGAACATGATCTCGAAGTCTATCGCGACCAACTGTCCGAGCTTGACCGCGACGCTGCGCGTGGCTTGATCCAGCCGGCCGAAGCGGCCGAAGCCCGCGCCGAGATCGCTCGCCGCATCCTTCGCCTTGACAATGCGGTTACCGCCGGCGGCGCAAACGCGGGCCGAGCGCCGGCCACCGCAAGGCTGGTGGCAACCGTAGCCGTGCTGGCGGTGCCGCTGGTCAGTTGGGGGCTCTATGTCAAGCTTGGCTCTCCCGACCTGCCGTCACAACCGCTCAGCGAGCGGTTGGCCAAGAATCCCGCCGACAGTTCGGTCGACGAACTGGTGGCGCGGGCCGAAGCCCATCTGGCCGCCAATCCCACCGATGGCAGGGGCTGGGACGTGCTTGCACCGGTCTATCTGCGCATGCAGCGCTTTTCCGACGCGGCGGATGCCTATCGCAACGCCATTCGGCTTGATGGCGACAGCGCCGTTCGCCAGGCAGGTCTCGGAGAGGCGATCGCCGGCGCGGCAGGCGGCATTGTCTCGGCCGATGCCCAGGATGCTTTCGAGGCAGCCCTGAAGCTCGATCCGGCCAATGCGAAGGCCAGTTTCTACCTGGCCATGGCGTTGGCGCAGGAGGGTCGCGCCAAGGAAGCGACCACGGCATGGCAGGCGATGCTGGGCAGATTGCCGCCGGACTCGCCATGGCGCGGTGCCGTCGAGCAGGCGCTGGCCAAGTCCGGCAACCCCGAAGTGGCTTCCGGCGGCGCCGCCAACGGCCCCGATGCCGGCGATATCGACGCCGCATCCTCGATGTCGCCGCAGGATCGGGAAGCCATGATCAACACCATGGTTGCCGGCCTTGACGACAAACTGCGGCAAAATCCGAACGACCCGGAAGGATGGATGCGGCTCGTTCGTTCCTATGTCGTGCTTGGCAAGGCCGATCAGGCGCGTGAGGCGCTCGGTCGCGCCATTGCCGCCTTTGGGGCCGACAGTGACCAGGCGAAGAAATTCACCGCCTTTGCCGCTTCGCTTGGGCTTGCGGCGACGGAGTAGAACAAGACATGACGCGCAAGCAGAAACGATTGTCGGTGATCGCGGGCGGCCTGGTCTTCCTGGGTGCCGCGACCGGGCTGACTTTCTACGCGCTTGGCCAGAAGGCCTCCTATTTCTACATGCCGGCCGATCTCACCACGGCAAGCGTCCAGCCTGGCCAGCGCATCCGGTTGGGTGGATTGGTCGAAAAAGGCACGATCCAGCGCGGGCAGGGGGCCACGGTCGGCTTTTCGGTCACCGACACGCACAAATCGGTCAAGGTCACCTATACCGGCATCCTGCCCGACCTTTTCCGCGAAGAGCAGGGCGTCATCACCGAGGGTAGTTTCGGCCCGGACGGGGTTTTTGTTGCCGATAGCGTGCTGGCCAAGCATGATGAGCGCTATATGCCCAAGGAGGTTGCGGACGGCCTCAAGGCCAAGGGCGTGTGGCAGGAGAGCAAGAGTGAATAGCTCCGGCAGGAGAGCGACAGTGGATCACGGGCATGGTTGAAACCGGACATTTCGCCCTCGTCCTGGCGTTTGCGCTTTCGCTGGTGCAGACGCTCGTGCCGCTGTTTGGCGCACGCCTGAACAACCAGCGCCTGATGGCCGTCGGCGGTCCGGTCGCGGTGACCGGCTTCGCCTTGACGGCGCTGTCTTTCGCAGCGCTGGCGAGTGCCTATGCGAGCTCCGATTTCTCGGTGGCAAGCGTGTGGGAAAACTCGCATTCCTTGCAGCCGTTGATCTACAAGATCACCGGAACCTGGGGCAATCATGAAGGCTCGATGCTGCTTTGGGTGTTGATCCTGACCTTCTTCGGCGCACTCGTCGCCGCTTTCGGCTCCAACCTGCCGGCGACGCTGCGCGCCAATGTGCTTGCGGTGCAAGGCGCCATCGGCGCCGCCTTCTTCCTGTTCATTCTGGCCACGTCCAATCCGTTCATCCGGCTCAATCCGGCGCCGATCGAAGGCCGCGATCTCAACCCGATCCTGCAGGATCTCGGCCTCGCCATCCACCCGCCGTTCCTCTATCTCGGCTATGTCGGCTTCTCGATCTGTTTTTCCTTCTCGGTCGCCGCTCTCATCGAAGGCCGCATCGACGCGTCCTGGGCGCGCTGGGTGCGGCCGTGGACGCTGGTCGCCTGGATGTTCCTGACCGGCGGCATCGCCATGGGATCGTACTGGGCCTACTATGAACTTGGCTGGGGCGGTTTCTGGTTCTGGGATCCAGTCGAGAACGCGTCTTTCATGCCGTGGCTGGCGGGCACCGCGCTGCTCCATTCGGCCATTGTCATGGAAAAGCGCTCGGCGCTGAAGATCTGGACGCTGCTGCTCGCCATCCTGACCTTTTCGCTGTCGCTGCTCGGCACCTTCCTCGTGCGTTCGGGCGTGCTGACCTCGGTGCACGCCTTTGCCACCGATCCGACCCGGGGCGTGTTTATCCTGTGCATCCTGACGCTGTTTATCGGCGGCTCGCTGGCGCTGTTTGCGCTGCGCGCTTCCCGGTTGACGACCGGCGGCCTGTTCCACCCGATTTCCCGAGAAGGGGCACTCGTCCTCAACAATCTGTTCCTGACCACGGCGACGGCGACCGTGCTTGTCGGCACACTCTATCCGCTCGCTGTCGAAGCCTTTTCAGCCGACAAGATCTCGGTCGGCGCGCCGTTCTTCAATCTCACCTTCGGGCCGCTGATGGT
>NZ_RZQE01000121.1:0-13588 GCF_004022955.1 Mesorhizobium sp. M7A.F.Ca.US.002.01.1.1
GCTGAGAGCCGATGGCAGCGGCGTGATGGAGACCGGCGCTCAGGACATGGGGCAAGGCGCCTGGACCGCCTTCGCCCAGATCGCCGCCGACGGACTGGGACTGGATATCGACCAGGTCGATTTCAGGGCCGGCAGCTCCGATCTGCCCAATGCAGGCATTGCCGGCGGCTCCGGCCACACGGCGACGGCCGGCATGGCGATCCACAATGCGGGCGCCGCCGTCATCGCCAGGCTCGCCGATCTCGCCACCGGCGACGAGGGCTCGCCGCTCTACGGCGCCGGCAATGAAGGCGTGCTGGCGCGCGGCGGTCGCCTCTATCGGCGCGACGATGAAAGCCGCGGTGAAAGCTACGCCGAGATCCTCACGCGCGCGGGCCTCACCGAGATCGAGGGCCACGGCAAGGGGGCTCCCGACCCGGCGTCTCAGGAGGCCTATGCCAAGCACGCGCATGGCGCCGTGTTTGCCGAGGTGAAGGTCGATCCGGATTTTGGCCAGATCCGTGTCACAAGGCTGGTCGGCGCGTTCGCCGCCGGACGGGTCATCAATCCCAGGCTGGTGCGCAGCCAGTATTATGGCGGCATGATCTGGGGCGTCTCGTTCGCGCTGCATGAGGAAGCCATCACCGACCGGCGCTCTGGCCGGATCCAGAATGCCAACCTCGCCGAATATCATGTCCCGGTGAATGCCGACGTTCCATCGATCGAGGCGTTGCTGGTCCACGAGGACGACCCTCACGTCAACGCGCTCGGCATCAAGGGCGTCGGCGAAATCGGCATCACCGGCACGGCCGGCGCCGTCGCCAATGCGGTCTGGCATGCGACCGGCGTGCGGCCGCGGCGCTTTCCGGTCCGCATCGAGGACCTGCTGGGGTGAGGAGTGGTCCACCTAGCGGATGGGAAGCCAATTGCTTGGCTTCCCGAACGACGAACGGTGAAAGCCCGGTCCGCTTCGGGCGCACCAAAAAGTCCAGTGGACCTTTCTAAGGGGCTGAACGCCCGAAGGCGGGGAGCGGCAGCGAAGGGCCGCACAGCCGGCGCCAGGTCCCCGCCGGCTGCCAAAGATGAAATCAACGACTTCGCGTCAAGCAACTGGAGCCCGACGCCCATGACCAAAACAACGATCCCAGTTCATCTCGACATCAACGGCCGTGATCACGATCTGCAACTCGAGCCGCGCGTCACGCTGCTCGATGCCTTGCGCGATCGCCTCGGCCTGACCGGAACCAAGAAGGGCTGCGACCACGGCCAGTGCGGCGCCTGCACCGTGCATATCGACGGCGAGCGCGTGCTGGCCTGCCTGACGCTGGCCGCACAAGTCGAGGGCCGCACCGTCACCACCATAGAGGGGCTTGCACGGGAGGGCGAAATGCATCCCGTGCAGGCTGCCTTCCTCGAACAGGACGCCTTCCAGTGCGGCTATTGTACGCCGGGCCAGATCATGTCGGCGGTCGCCTGCATCCGCGAAGGCCATGCCGGCTCCGACGAAGAAATCCGCGAGTATATGGCCGGCAACCTCTGCCGCTGCGGCGCCTATCCGCACATCGTCGCCGCTGTCCGCCAGGCAGCATTGGAGGCCGCATCATGAGGGATTTTTCGTATGTGCGCGCCAATTCGCTCGATGCGGCACGCCAGGCGGCCGCCCTGCCCGGCGCCATGCTCTTGGCCGGCGGCACCACGCTGATCGACCTCGCCAAATGCGGCGTCGCCGAGCCCGAGACGCTGGTCGACATCGCTCATCTCAAGGGGTTGGACAGGATCGAGGTGAACGAGCGCGGCGTCACCATCGGCGCACTGGCCAGGATGAGCCATGTCGCCGACCATGCCGACATCAAAAGCCGCTTTCCTGCGGTATCGGAAGCCCTGTGGCAGGCGGCTTCCGCGCAGATCCGCAACATGGCGACCATCGGCGGCAATCTGATGCAGCGCACGCGCTGCCCTTATTTCCGCGACCCGGCGAATTTCCCCGCCTGCAACAAGCGTCAGCCCGGCTCTGGCTGTTCGGCGATCGGCGGCGTTACCCGTGGCCATGCGGTGCTTGGCATCAGCGACGCCTGCATCGCCATGTATCCGGGCGACCTCGCCGTGGCGCTGGTCGCCTTCGATGCGATCGTGCATCTGGGCGAGCGCCACATCCCGGTCGACGACTTTTTCCTGCTGCCCGGCACCACGCCGGATCGGGAACATGCGATCGAACCGGGCGAGATGATCACCGCGATCGAGATCCCCGGCTCGGCCTCTGCCCGGCGTTCGACTTATCTCAAGATCCGCGACCGGCAATCCTATGAGTTTGCCGCCGCGAGCGCGGCGGTCGGCATTGAGTTCGAACCTGACGGCCGAACGATCCGCGATTTGCGCGTCGCGCTTGGCGGCGTCGCGACCAAGCCGTGG
The DNA here is from genome assembly GCF_004022955.1 of Mesorhizobium sp. M7A.F.Ca.US.002.01.1.1. Taxonomy (NCBI): domain Bacteria; kingdom Pseudomonadati; phylum Pseudomonadota; class Alphaproteobacteria; order Hyphomicrobiales; family Phyllobacteriaceae; genus Mesorhizobium; species Mesorhizobium sp. M7A.F.Ca.US.002.01.1.1. The sequence goes on from NZ_RZQE01000121.1 coordinate 2,389, forward strand.
CGTGCGCGGGCCGTGGAAAACGCGCTGAAGGGCAAGGTGCTTGAGCCGGACACTGTGCGCGCCGCCAGCCTGCTCGCCGTCGAAGGCTCTGTCGACCATGGCGCCAACCATTACAAGGTCGAACTGGCGCCGCGCGTCGTCGCCCGCGCCATCCGCAAATTGGGAGAGACGGCATGACCGTTCACAACATCAGGCATGGGGATGCGTCCGACGGCGCTTTTGCCGAAGCCGTCGGCGGCCGGCTGTCGCGCATCGACGGCCCGGCCAAGATCACCGGTGCGGCGAAATACGCCGTCGAGCAGCAGCTCGAAGGCCTCGCCTACGCCGTCCTGGTCGAGAGCACGATTGCATCGGGCAAGGTGCGCGCGATCGACACCACTGCCGCCGAGGTGGCGCCCGGCGTGCTGCAGGTGCTGACGCCGGACACCATCATCAGCCTGAAAACCGCGGCGGACTGGTTCGGCACGCCGCCGCCCGACAAGCCGTATTGCCCACTCGCGCGCGACATCACCTTTTCGGGTCAGCATGTCGCTGCCGTGGTGGCCGAGACCTTCGAGCGGGCGGTCGCGGCGGCAGCACTGGTCCAGGTCAGCTATGAGGAAACGCCTGCCATCGTCGACCTCAGCGACGGCAAGGCCGGCGATGGCATCGCGATCGATGCCATGACCAAGGAGTGGGGCGACGCGCAAGGTGCGTTTGCCTCGGCGCCGGTCCGCATCTGCGCCGCCTACAACACGCCGCGCGAGTACCAGGCGCCGATGGAGCCGCATGGCCTGATCGCCCGCTGGGAGGGCGACCACCTCACCGTGTGGGAGCCGAGCCAATGGCTGGACGGCATGGCGCGCACCTATGCCGAATGGTTCGGTGTGCCGTTCGAGAACGTGCGGCTGGTGTCGCCCTATATTGGCGGCGGCTTCGGCTCCAAGGCGCTGGCGCTCAGCCATGGCGCGGTGGCCGCCTGTGCGGCCAAAATGCTCGGCCGGCCGGTGCGGCTGGTGATGACCCGGCCGCAGACTTTTACCGGCTATGGCGGCCGCGCGGCGACGCGCCAGACGGTGACGATCGGCGCCGACGTGCAGGGAAAGATCCAGTCGATCGTGCATCGCGGCGTCAATGAAACATCCATCGACGGCATGTGGGTCGAGCCGCTCGGATCGGTCACCTCGATCATGTACACAACGCCGAATTTCTCCTCGAAGCAGAATGTCGTACGGGTCAATTCGGTGGTGCCGGGCGCCATGCGCGCGCCGGGCGAAAACCCCTCAGCCTTCGGTATCGAAAGCGCCATCGACGAGCTTGCCTACGAGGTCGGCATCGATCCGCTGGAGATCCGGCTCCGAAACTATGCCGAGCAGGATCCACATGCCAAAAAAGCTTGGTCGACCAGGCAGTTGCGCGAGGCTTTTGCTGCAGGCGCCGAACGCTTCGGCTGGTCCAGGCGCACACCCGAACCGCGCTCGATGCGCGACGGCAACCAGTTGATCGGCTGGGGCGTCGCCGCCGGCACCTATCCGGTGCGACGCGCCTATGGCGAGGCGCTCGTGCGCATCCTGGCCGATGGTTCGGTCGAGGTCGAAAGCTCCTCGATCGACATGGGCCAGGGCACCTACACGATCCTGGCGCAGACCGCCGCCGAAACCGTCGGCGTACGAGCTGACGACGTGGTGGTGAAGCTCGGTGACTCCCGCTTTCCGCGCGCCGGCGTCACCGGCGGTTCGCGGCTGGCCGGCGTGATGACGGGTGCGGTCTACAAGGCGGCAACCTCGGCCCTCGACCAGTTGGTGGGCCTCGCCATCAGCGATCCACGCTCGCCCTTCCACGCGCTGCAGGCCAACACGCTGGTCGTCGCCAATGGCCGTATCGCTTCGCCGCGCGGCGACGGCCCCGATGTCTCCGTCGCCGAACTGCTCAAGAGCGTCGGCCGCGACCACATCGAAGCCACCGGCGACACCATGCCGGCCAATTCGACGCCAGAGGATCGCTACAAGAACTACACCACCATCGCCATGTCGGTGCCGCACACCGAGGGCGACTATTCCCGCCACTCCTGGTGCGCGCATTTCATCGAGGTGCGCGTCGACGAGGACTTTGGCACGGTGCGTGTATCGCGCGTGGTGTCGGCGCTGGATTCGGGCCGGCTCTACAACCCGAAACTTGCCGAAAGCCAATGGAAGGGCGGCATCATCATGGGCATCGGCCAGGCGCTGCTCGAAGAAGGCATCGTCGACCGCCGCCACGGCCGCATCGTCAACAACAACCTCGCCGACTACCTCGTGCCGACCAATGCCGACATCCCCGACATCGAGGTGATCTCGGTCGGCATCCCCGACCTGCATTCCTCGGTGCTCGGCGGCAAGGGCGTTGGCGAACTGGCCATTGTCGGCGTGGCGCCGGCGATTGCCAACGCGGTGTTCCATGCGACGGGAAAGAGGATCAGGGATCTGCCGATCACGCTGGAGAAGCTGATTTAAGGGCGGTGGCCGATCTCCCCCTTGAGGGTCCCCTTGTGGGGAGGCCAGGCCGCAGCTTCGGGCGGTGGTGCTCCCTCCACACTTTCACCTTCAGCACTCGCGCAACCATCAAGGGGTAAGACCATGAGCGATATCCATTTTGGCACCGGCAAAATGCCCCCTGAAAACATTACCCCCCTCAGCATCGCCGACTGGCTGTGCCTTGCCGCGGCCATAGCCGAAACCGAGGCCCGCCACGCGATCCGAAAACCGCTGACCCGGACGACGAGCCGTGACTTCCTTATGCAGGTTTTCTGCTCCGTTGCTGCTCAAAGCCCAAATCGGGAAGACCGCGCTCCACCAAGCCCTCAAAGCCGAAAAATTAGCCACATCCACCGTCAAACCGAAATGGGTTCTTCTGGTGACGCCATGGCTAACCAGTTAACGCGACGCTACCCATCGAGGGTGCTATCATATTGATCTCGGTCAACGGACGGCGGGTATGCGATGCGCGGCCACAGGAGCGGCCGCGCATGACAGGATTATCCGCTTAAGCCGCGGTTTCGGCGCCGGCCTCGCTTTGCGCGGCATAGTGCGCAAATGTCGCCTTGAAGCGGCCGTTGACGTATTCGCCCGACGTGATCGGAGGGTACTTCGCAGGATGATCCTCATCAATGCAACTGGGAAGCACCTCGATCACGGCATCATAGTTTGGACCGAAGAAGAACGGGATCGAATAGCGTTCTTTGCCGGAACGATTCACCGCGCGGTGGACGGTCGAGGCGAAAAGGTCATTGGTCCAACGCGCCATCTGATCTCCCACATTGACGACGAAGCAGCCGGGGACGGGATCGGCCGCAATCCACTCGCCAGTTGCATTCAGTACCTGCAAGGCTGAAATACCATCCTTCTGGGCCAGGATCGTGAAGCACTCATAGTCCGAATGCGCCCCAATGCCGATCTGGCGGTCATCGATCTCGCCAAACTGCGGTGGATAGTGGAGCACCCGCAAAGTTGCGAGCGGCTTGCCGACCAGCAGGTCGAAATATGTCTCCTCCAACCCAAGAGCCAGAGCAAAGGCATGGAGCAGGTGGCCACTCAGCGTCAGCATCTCGGCATGGTAGGCTTCCAGTGCCGTTCGGAATTCCGGCCTGCCCGCTGGCCACTGGTTGGGACCGTAGAGTACTTTGCCGGCCTTCACGTCCGGATCGTCGGCTGGCACATCCAGCGCAATATCATAGGATTCGTGCAGGTCTCCGCGCGCGGTCGGATCCGTATTCTCTTCCAATATTGCCGCATAACCGCGATTATTCTTTGAATTGGAAACGTGATTCTCCATCTTCACGTCGTCGGATTCGGCGAAATACACCTCCGCCACCCCAAACGTGGCATCGATGACATCCTTCGGAACGTGATGGTTCTTGATATAGAGGAAGCCGACTTCCGTGCAGGCCTTGCGCAGTTCCTGGGCGAGCTTTCGCCTGGCCGCCTCGTTGCCTGCGAACATGGGCTCGAGATCGATGATCGGGATCTTGTCGAAGCTGACACGCTGCGGGTCGAGCCCTCCCCCTTTCATTGCACGCGCGCCATTACCGGTTTCAAGGACCTTCATTTTTCTGTTCCCTTTTCTTGCTGGCTTGCATCGAAGATTGTTTCGACGTAGTAGCGCGGCCCCGTGAAAACGAAGCCGGGCGAGAAGTAGCGGCCGCAGACATCCATGAACGCGGTCATCTTACGCGATGGGGCGTGCGGGCGCGATATGCGGATGCTGACCCGCTTTTCCGCGGACTCCCATGTGTCGAGCAACGGAATGAGGTGGCCGCGTTCACACTCGATCGTGGTGAAGAAGTGCGGTAGATAGGCAATGCCCTCGCCCGCAACGGCGAAGTACTTGATAGTCCAGTATTCGTTGGCGATCAGGTTGCTGCGCGGCAAGATACTTTCCTGCGCGGTACCTTTCTGTAGCCGCCAGTGCTGCAGGCCCGCCGAGGTGCGATAGACAATGCCCTGGTGTTCCGCCAAATCGGCGGGTTTTCGTGGCATCCCGGCACGCTCGACATAACTCTTGCTGGCAAAGAGTGCGAATTTTGCGGTGGAGAGCGTTTCGCCGACTTCGATACCTTCGTCCCATGAAATCACGGCGTCGAGCATATCGAGGCTCTCTGGCGCGTAGAGAACGTGCGGCGAAAAGAAGGTGAGTTCGATTTCCACCTTGGGGTAGAGCTTTCTGAACGCCATGAGCATCTGCGTGTAGTAGGCCGTGCCGAACTCCCCCGTGGCGCCGATCCGCAAGGTTCCGGTCACGTCGTCGCTCAGTTCCGTCACGGCGGCCCGCGCCGTATCGCAGCTTTGCAGGATCTGCCGCGCGTGCCCGAGCAGGGTTTGCCCTGCTTCCGTGAGCAACAGGACACGGCCGGAGCGCTCGAACAGAGCGACCTTCAGATCGTCTTCAAGCTGCTTGAGCCGGAGACTGAGCGTGGATTTGGGCAGGCCGTACAACTTCGCCGCGGCCGACAATGACCGCAGTTCCGCGATTTTTACAAATGATGCCAGAGCATCGGTGTTCATTTGATCGTTCACATTTCTGCACAAAGTGCCCAAAAAATGAGCATGATTATTTTTGTTGCATGAACGAACGTAATCGGCTGTTATGCACTGCACAAGAGCCAATTCGCTTTTGCCAAATCAAAAAAGACGCTCCGGCGGCAATCGTCACCGTGCAGGGAAGCTGCATGGGCGCGGCGTGCTTCCGGCTGAGAAAATCAAAGAAAAACAAGGGGAACCACGAAATGAAAGAGCGCAACACGAAGCCGTCCGACTCAGTTCGCCTGTTCGCGGCGGCGGCCACGGTTTTCGTATTCTGTGCTACGTCCGGCGCTTATGCCTTTACTCTGGAAGGGGCGCCCAAGGTCGCGTTCATCTACGCAAGTTCAGCGCAAGACGGCGGATGGAACGAAGCCCTCGAGGCCGGCCGCAAGGCCTTGGAGGAACAGCTACAGGTGCCCGTCTCGGTGACGGAGAACATACCGGAAGAGGCCACTAAGCTGCGCGCGGCGATCGATCTCTACGTCAAGCGCGGCTTCAACATCATAATCGGCACCACCTATGGCTACAGCGCCCCAATGGCCGAAGCGGCCAAAGCCTATCCGAATGTGGCGTTTCTGAGTGCTTCGGGCACGGAGAATGGGGCCAACATGGAAAGCTTCTATGCCCGCACTTACCAGGGTTGGTACCTTGCAGGCATCGCGGCAGGACAGGCGACGAAGACGAAGAAGATCGGCATCCTCGCCGGCTTTCCGGTCGGCGTGGTGAACTGGGATATCAACAGTTTTGCACTCGGGGCCCGTTCGGTCGATCCTACGATCGAAACGGTCGCGGTCTTCGCCAACTCCTGGTGGGACCCGGTGAAGGAAGGGCAGATCGCCCAGGCCATTCTCGACCAGAAGGCCGACGTGCTCGCCACGAATCTGAGCGCGACCTCGGCGCTCGACGCCGCCGAAAAGGCAGGCGTTCCTTCGATAGGCTTTCAGCTCGACATGTCGCATGCCGCGCCGCGGACGATCCAGACCTCCGTCATCTTCCGCTGGGAGAAATATCTTGTGCCGACGATCAAGGAGATCATCGACGGCAACTGGAAACCCGAGGAATACGGCGCTTTCGAAGGCCTTGAAACCGGCGTGGTCGATCTTGCTCCTTTTGGCCCCTCGGTTTCCGAGGAGACCAAGGCAAAGGTTGAAGCAGCAAAGCAGGAGATCATCGCCGGCAAGCTTGATCCATTCCAGGGCCCTCTGAAAAAGCAAGACGGCACCATCGTTGTCGATGTCGGCGGGAAGGTCGACGATGCGGCGCTCTGGTCGATGGACTATTTCGTCGACGGTGTCATCGGCACCATGCCGGCGAAGTAATGACGACGGCGCTTCAGCAAGCGGGCGACATGCGACGACCGCTGGGCACGCCGGCGGCTCTGTTGATGCGCGGCATAGGCAAGTCGTTTGACGGCAAAGCCGCGCTCCGCGATGCGTCCTTCTGTCTCGAATGGGGGGAGGTGCATGCCATTGTCGGTGAGAACGGTGCAGGCAAGTCCACTTTGATGAACGTGGCGGCCGGCGTCTATGTAGCAGACGGGGGCGAGCAATCGATCGACGGCGAAGCGATCAGTTTGCGCAGCCCGCTGGAAGCCGCCGCCGCCGGTCTCGGCATGGTCCATCAGCATTTCCGGCTGGTCGAGAGTTTTACGGTTGCCGAAAATGTTCTCCTCGGCTTCGGCCGCAAGGCTGCTATGAAAACGCTGACCGATGCGGCGGCGATCGTTTCCGCCAAGTCGAGCGAGATCGGCCTGCCCGTCGATCCGCACAAGCTGGTAGCGAATCTTTCGATCGCCGAACGCCAGCGCGCCGAGATCATCAAGGTCATGCTTCTGGGCGCCCGAATTCTGGTCATGGACGAACCGACGGCGGTGCTGACCGACGAGGAAGCGCGCACGCTCCTCTCTTTTGCCCAACGATTGTCGAGGCAAGGTCACGCCGTGGTTCTGATCACGCACAAGTTCCGGGAGGTTGCCGCTTTCTGCGACCGGGTAACGATCATGCGGCACGGCGAGACCGTACTTGAGGGTGCGCGGGTTGCGAACGTCACCGAAGCGGAGGTGGCGCGCTTGATGGTCGGCGATGCCTTGACGGTTGCGGGCAGGCCGTTATCTCGGCCGGGTGATGTGTGTCTGAGCGTGGAAAGGCTTTCCGCACGGGCGACCGCTCACGGGCAAAGCCTGAACGATCTCGGGTTCGAGCTGCATGTAGGCGAAATCCTTGGCATCGCCGGCGTCGGCGGAAACGGGCAGGAGGAACTCGTTGCCTGCCTTCTCGGACTCGACCGTGCCGGCGCCGGCGCGATCGTACTGGATGGCCAGGACATATCCACCGCCAAGCCAGACCAGCGCCGCGAGGCCGGCTTGCGCGTCATCCCCTCCGACCGCTTTGACAGCGGGTTGATCCGGGAGCTTTCCATTGCCGACAATCTCGCGCTCACGACCGTCGCCAGCGGTAGCTTCGGCGGCCCGTTTCTCCTGAGCCGGCGGGCGATGCGCGAGAAGGCCGCCGAGGCCATCGATGCGTTCGATATCCGCGGCGCGACGCCGGAACGGCCGGCCTCTTTGCTCTCGGGAGGAAACGCGCAGAAAGTGTTGCTCGCGCGGGAGCTCGATCACGGCCTGAAGGTTCTCATAGCGCATTCCCCTTCTCGCGGGCTGGACATGAAAGCGGCCGAGTTCGTCCGATCGGCGATCCGCAGAGCTGTGGAAGCCGGCGCGGCTTGCCTTCTGATCAGCGAGGATCTCCAGGAGGTCATGTCCCTGTCCCATCGGGTGGCCGTCATGAACAGAGGAAGGATCGCCGGCTGCCGTCAGACCGGCGACGTCACGCCTGAATGGATAGGAGGCCTTTTAGCAGGCCATGCTTGACACAGCTTTCCTTGTTCGCAGGCAAAATCCCGGCTTCTTGTTGACCAGTCTCAGTTATGTTGGCGGACTGTTGGTCGGGCTGACGGTTTCGGCGGTGCTGCTCGTGCATGCGGGCGTGCCGGCAAGCGCTCTTGTGGATGAGTTCCTGATTGCAACTTTTCTGACCTCGGACGGCCTCTCCCAGACGGCGACGGCCGCTTTACCGTTGGTGCTAGTCGGCCTCGCCTCCGGCGTTGCCATGCGCGTGCGGTTTTGGAACATCGGCGTGGAGGGCCAGCTATGGCTCGGCGCGATCGCGTCAACCTGGGTGGCGCTGAACGGCAGCGGGCCTGAAGTGCTGAGGTTGCCGACGATGTTCGTTCTGGCGGCGCTTGCGGGAGCCGCCTGGATTGCGATTCCGCTTTTTCTGAAACTCAAGTGGGGCGTTAACGAGGTTATTTCGACCCTGCTGCTGGGAAGCGTCGCGTTTCTGCTCGTGCAGCATCTTCTGTTCGGGGTCTGGAGAGACCCTTCCAACAGCTTTCCCGTGACCGCCACCTTTCCCGAGGCGAGCTGGTTTCTCGTTCTGGGATGGGGGCAGTTGCATGCCGGAATCTTCCTGGTCGCCGTTATCGCATTGTCCATCTGGTTCGTCATGGAACACAGCCGGGTCGGCTTCTACGCGGATGCTGTAGGTTTCAACGCCAAGGCCGCGCTCGCCACGGGCCTGCCGGTGCTCAGCATAGCCGTGGGGCTCGTGCTGCTCTCCGGCGCTCTCTCAGGCGTTGCCGGCATGATGATCGTGGCGGGGACGGAGCACCGCCTCAACCAGTCCGTCGGCAACGGCTATCTCTTCAGCGCGATCGTGATCGCCTACCTGGCCCGCGCGAAGCCATTGTGGGTGGTCGTGATCTCTTTCGCGCTCGGCGCGGTGTTCACCGCCGGGAATGTCCTGAAGGTTTTCTACTCGATCTCCGAAGCGATGATCGTGCTGATGCAAGGCGCGGTACTGATGTCGATTTTGATGGCGCAGTTCTTCAGCTCCTATTCGCTCAAACGGCCCAAGAACTAGGAAGGGACAGTTGCATGGATTTTCTGATCGGCTGGATTGCCATCATTCCGAGCTATGCGGCACCGTTGCTGCTGGCGAGCCTCGGCCTCATTATCTGCGAAAGAGCCGGCGTTCTCAATCTTGGAGCGGAAGGGCTCATGGCGATCAGTGCCATGACCGGCGCGATGACGGTGCTTTCCGGAGCCGATCCTTGGGTTGGTCTTGCCGCCGGCTCAGCGGCCGCGATGGCTCTCGCTCTGCTGTTTGGAATATCGACAGTCGCCTTGCGCGCCAATCATACGCTCGCCGGCCTAGCCGTCGTCGCAATCGGACTGGGCATCACCGGGGTCGTGGGGCGACCCTACGTGCAGAAGACCTTTTCTGGCATTTCCACACTTGGCGACCTCTTCGGGATAGACCGCGGTTCGGCATTCGGCCGCATTTTCGCGGTGCAGGACCCGGTTACGCTGGCGCTGCCGACCCTGGTCGGCGCGCTCTGGTGGTGGCTTTCCAAAAGCCGACATGGCCTCAGGTTGAGGTCCGTCGGGGAAAACCCGGCCGCCGCGGATGTCGCGGGTATCGACGTGCAACTGGTTCAGTTCGGGGCTGTCCTGGCGTCCGGGCTGTTTTGTGGTCTCGCCGGAGCCTATCTCTCAGTCGCCACAAGTCATGTCTGGGTGGAGGGAATGGTCGCGTCGCGCGGCTGGATTGCCGTTGCGCTCGTCATCTTTTCGCGCTGGAACGCGGCTCGAGCTCTCTGGGGTGCGCTTCTTTTCGGAAGCGCGGATGCGCTTGTGCCTAGACTACAAGCCATAGGCGCCGACGTTCCTGTCTATCTCATGATGACTTTGCCGTACTTGCTGACGCTTGTCGTGCTGGTGGCAGGCTCATTGGGCGGCCGGCGCTCCGGCGAGCCGGCCTTCCTCGGCAGGGTCTATCTACGACAAGACAAACAATAAGGAACTTGCCCGGTTCATGAGCTCCGCGGCCCGCATCCTTCTGGACTTCGCGGATTTCATGGACAAGCATCAAGGATCGCCGATGTCTGTGCCGTCCCCCCTCGCCCGGCGCTGACCCTGCGGCTCCGCTCGACGCCTATTCGCGTGCCACTAACCGTGAGATCAAGAACAAAGCGCCACGGAGACGACAGAGGGGGTCGCCGCGCGTAAAGCGCCAACGTCATCCGCAACAGCAGGCCGAGCCCAGCCGGACCGCCCCCTCTGGCCTGCCGGACCCGGCCCTTCGCTTTCGTTCCAGGCGTTCGTCGTTCGGAAAGCCAAGCGATTGGCTTTCCGTCCGCTGCGCGGACCACTCCTCACCCCCCTCAAGGGGGAGATCAGCAGCTTCAGCGGATCAGAACTTGTAGCTGAGCCCGACCCGGATATCCTGTGTCTGGAGGTCGACATGGGTTTCCGTGGGCAGGCCGGCGGCCACCGAGAGGTCCTGGCTGCCGAAGTCCGAGTAGCGATACTCAGCTCGAGCGATCCACCTGTCGGTGAAGGCGTGCTCGATGCCGGCGCCAACGGTCCAGCCGACATGGCTGTCGCTGTGGAGCGTTACTTCGGCGGCAGGGCCACCGGCGCTGACCGCAATAAGCTCATACTTGGCCGCAGCGACGCCTGCAGTGATGTAGGGCAAGGTCCGATCGAAAGCATAGCCGGCCCGCAGCCGCGCCGACCCGGACCATTTGAGTTCGCTCTTGAGCAACGTGGTGACGCCGCCGCCGCCGGCGTCGAGGGCCGTCAGCCCATCTATGTTGCCATACGCAATGTCGGCCTCGGCGCCGATCACGAAGCTGTTCTCCATCTGGTAATTCGCGCCGATATGGACGCCGCCGATAAATCCGTTCGGATCGACGCCAACGTTGAGATCGGTGGCCCCGCCCAGTCCGCCGCCGGCGATGAACAGATTGGATTTTCCGGCCGCGTAGCCGATGTCGACGCCGGCATAGAGTCCGGACCAGTCGTAGCCGGATGCAACAGGCGAAACCTCATTGATATCAGCCGCACACGCCACACCGAGCGGCGCGAGAATGAAGGCCGTTGCGAGAAGAAGAATTTTCATTGTTGTCTGCCGCCCCATGTTGCTTCCCCGCCGCACAAATGAGCTGCGGAGATCCAGCTGTTGTCGAGAAATCCGGTGTTGCATTGTCCGCCGGCCGCGTCTTGGGCTGGGCCGCACCCGAATTGTCGGGGAAAGCACCACGGCGCTTTCCCGGTTGGTGTGGCTTTTCAGCCTCAGTCGATCGGCGCGCCGTGCATTCGG